>JBJTVN010000332.1:0-1107 GCA_046081225.1 Alphaproteobacteria bacterium | reverse complement strand
ACCTGACCTAAACCCCATCGAACATGCCTGGGCCAACCTCAAACACTATGTTAAATCTGCCAAACATGCCTTTGACTCCTTCGCGGCCAACCTCACCGCTCAAATCCTTAAAATGAATCATTCTAATTCGGTATAGCTATATATAACATTGCGCCCCCCCATCACACGTGGAAGGATTCCCCGCAGCCGCATTTTCCCTTTTCGTTGGGGTTGCGAAAGATAAAGCCAGAGGCGGTGTCGGTTTCCTCGAAATCCATCTCTGTGCCCAGAACGTACATCAGGGCTTTGGGATCAATCAGCAGCAACAGATCCTCCATGACCACCTTTTCCTCAAAGGGCTGGGTGTCATAGGCGTAGGAGAGTTTATAGCGCAAGCCCGAGCATCCCTTGGTTTCCAAACCAATGCGCAGGCCCAAGGGAGGATCGCCCTCCTTCATTTGGATCAAATCCAAAACCCGACGTTTGGCGCTGTCTGTGATGGTGATGGGGGATCGCATATTATGCCGCGGGTGCCTGTGGTGTTGTTTTTTTGGATTGCTTTTGTTTGTAATCGGCAATGGCGGCCTTGATGGCGTCCTCTGCCAAGATAGAGCAGTGAATTTTCACAGGGGGCAGGGCCAGATGGTTGGCAATGTCTGTGTTTTTCAGATTTTCTGCCTCGTTTAGGTTTTTCCCCTTTAACCACTGCGTGGCCAAGCTGCTGGAGGCAATGGCGGATCCACACCCAAAGGTTTTGAATTTCGCATCCTCAATCACCCCGTCATCGTTGACGCGGATTTGCAGCTTCATCACGTCCCCGCACGCGGGGGCCCCCACCAGACCGGTGCCGACCTGATCATCCGTTTTATCCAGAGATCCCACATTGCGGGGATTGTTGTAGTGATCCAGAAGTTGATTGCTGTAAGCCATTTGAAAAAAAACTCCGTTTTTTTTGGTGAGTGGTGAAAAGATTTAATGTCCTGTCCATTGAATGGTGCGTAGGTCGATTCCTTCTTCTTTGACCATTTCCCACAGGGGGGACATGGTGCGTAATTTGGTGACGGCGGCAATCAGAGAGGCCGCGGCCTGACGCACCTCGTCCTCTGTGGTAAAGCGGCCAAAGCCAAG
>JBJTVN010000331.1:0-6042 GCA_046081225.1 Alphaproteobacteria bacterium | reverse complement strand
TTGCCGCATCCGCTTTGGCAAGGGACCCCGAGGCCACCACCAACAGATTGCGCAAGGGCAGGGGGGCCGTTTTCAGGGAGTTTTGCCAAATTTCTGCGGCTTCGCTCTGACGATCGTGACTGAGATGCCGCTGACCTTCGGCAAAGGCCACCAAGGTCTGATACCCTGTGGAAAAATGCAGATCCTCGTCTTTCACGGCCCCTTTGGCGGCCTCAGTGTCCGGATACACAAGGGTTATAAACACATCCTCTGCCAACAACGCTTTTTTATCCTGAAACAGGCGATACCACGACCCACCCCCTATCAGCAGCAGGATGGCCACAACCCCTGCAGCCACGACCAGTCCATAGCGCCTAACCCCTTTTTTCAGAGATTCAAAGGCCATATCGTCTTCAACTTCGCGCATCAAATCCTTGATTTCTTCAGGATCTTGTTGTTTTTTGGTGCTCATGCCTGAAAAGTCTCTCTTTATAAACGTAATAAACGTATGTTGGGGTCAGACTTCTCTTTTCCTAACACACTTCCCTGCCAGAGGCAAATCCTCTTCACAAACCCTCTTCAACAAACCCTTTTCGCTCCCCCCTATCCTTTTTAAGGGTTTTTCTGTACATTCCTGCCATGAAAATTTATCAAAAAGCCTGTTTTTCAGAATTTTTACACCCTGGGGCCAGCGTGGCTTTGGGCAACTTTGACGGTGTTCATCGGGGGCACGCCCATATCATTTCTATAGCAAAACAATTTTGCCATTTTCGTTTCTTCGGCGCAATAACTTTCGATCCCCACCCGAGGGACTTTTTTCAAAGCCCCCAAAGCTCCTTTCATCTGACATCAAAACACCAAAAAGAACAGTATCTTGGCGATCAAGGTTTGGATTTTTTATGGCACCAAACCTTTGATCGCGCTTTTGCTGAACAATCCCCCGAACGCTTTGCCAATGACTTTTTGGTGCAAGGCCTGCGCGTGGGGCATCTGGTGGTGGGGCCGGATTTTGCCTTTGGGCATCAGCGCCGTGGCCACGTTCAAACGTTACGGCATTTGGGGGAACGCTTAGGTTTTGGCGTCACCGTTGCCGCGCCGTGGATGGATGACGATGGCACCCTTTGCGCCTCAACCACCATTCGCCGGCTTTTGCGAGAAGGAGACATCAACAAAGCCAACCATCTGCTGGGACGCCCCTACACCATCACCGGCCCCGTGGTTTCCGGAGATCGCTTGGGCCGAACCTTGGGCTTTCCCACGGCTAATATTCCCTTGGGATCCTTCTTGCCCCCCCGTTATGGGGTATATGCCGTCACCCTTCAGCGGCAAGACACAATCCATCACGGGGTGGCCAATGTGGGCCTGCGACCCACCGTGGGGGGCACCCAAGAACGGCTGGAGGTCCATTTGTTTGACTTTCGAAACGATATTTACAGGGAAACGGTGCATGTTTCTTTTCATCACCTGCTGCGCCCCGAAATGAAATTTCCATCGCTTCCTGCCCTGAAAGCATGTATAGAAGAAGACTGTCAACGCGCACGGCACTTTTTTGGTGACATTTAAAGACCCATTCCATGACCACAGATTATCGTCATACCCTTTTCCTTCCGGAAACCCCGCTGCCCATGAAGGCAGGCCTGCCCCAGAAAGAAGCGGAGATTCTGGCCCACTGGCAGTCACAAAATCTCTATGCGGCCCTTGCGCAAAAAAACAAGGGATCCCGTCCCTTTGTGTTGCACGATGGCCCCCCCTATGCCAATGGCCCCATCCATCTGGGGCACGCCATGGGAAAAATTTTAAAAGATGTCCTGAACCGCTACCACCGCATGATGGGGCGACACGTTCACTTTCGTCCTGGCTGGGATTGTCACGGTTTGCCCATTGAATGGAAAATTGAAGAGCAATACCAAGCCCAAAAAAAGAAAAAAGCGGACATTGCCCTGACCGATTTTCGGGCGGAATGCCGATCCTATGCCCAGACATGGGCCGATCATCAAAGCGAAGAGTTTCAGCGTCTGGGCGTTGATGGCCTGTGGGATGCCCCCTATTTAACCATGACGTTTGACCATGAAGCAGCCATTGTGCGGGCGTTTGGACAGCTCTGGGAAAAAAATCTGATCACCCAAGGCGTTCGTCCCGTGTGGTGGTCAACGGTGGAACAAACCGCCTTGGCCGAGGCTGAAATTGAATATCACAAAAAAACATCCACCGAGGCCTATGTCCGGTTTCCCGTTATTGAAGGCCCCCTGCCGCCCGAAACCTCCTTGGTGGCGTGGACCACAACGCCTTGGACATTGCCGGCCAATGCGGGCTTAGCGGTGCATCCTGACTTAACATATGCTTTGTTGCGTCATCCCGATGGTGATCACTTGGTGGTACTACGCCAGCGGGTTGAGGCCTTTTCCGCCGCCTGCGGGCTATCCTTTGACGTTCTAAAGGACATTCCTGGTCATTCCCTCATCGGAACTCTGTGCCAGCGGCCTTTTCCCCTTGAGCAAGACGGCGGGCCCTCCTGGTATTCCTGCGCATACCCCGCAACCTTTATCACCGAGGATCAAGGCACGGGGATTGTTCACATCGCGCCGGCCCATGGGGAGGATGATTTTGCCCTCATGCGCTCGCCCCTCAAAGAGAACCCGCGATTGCAGCATCGTTTGGACGCCATCACCTTTTTTCAGGAGCATTTTCCCCAAATCGTCACGCGGGAAGGTCTCTATACCCAAAACGTGCCCCATTTTGGGGGTCAACACATTTTCAAAGTCACGCCCGCCCTTTTGGAACACCTGCAAAATCATCATCGCCTTTTGGCAACTCGGCCTTTTGTCCATAGCTACCCCCATTCTTGGCGATCCAAAGCCCCCTTGATTACACTGCTGACCCCCCAGTGGTTCGTCACCATGGACCAACCCATGGCATCGGGCCTTAGCCTGCGCGAAGTGGCCCTGCGCAGCCTGCATCGTGTTGGCTTTTTCCCCTCAAAAAGCCGGACACGTTTGACATCCATGGTGGGCTCCCGTCCCGATTGGTGTTTGTCCCGTCAGCGCCTGTGGGGCGTTCCCGTGACCATAATTCAACATAAGGAAACAGGAGAAGTCCCCAAAGATCCCCACATCATCCAAACCTTTATTGAACGCGTCGCCCAAACGATTGCCCGTCAGGGATGTGATGCATGGTTTGACACCCCGCTGGATGTTTTTTTGGAGGGGCTGGATATCAACCCCAAGGATTACCAGAAATCCCACGACATTCTGGATGTTTGGTTTGATAGCGGAACGACCTTCACCTTTGCCCTGACACCCGATCAGGTGCCGGCCGATCTTTATTTGGAAGGATCCGATCAACACAGGGGCTGGTTTCAATCCTCTTTGCTGGTGGGTTCCGCCATTTTGGGGCAAGCCCCCTATAAAAACCTGATGACACACGGTTTTGTTTTGGATCATCAGGGACGAAAAATGTCAAAATCCCTTGGGAATGTGGTGGCCCCGCAGGATATTGTGAAAACATTTGGGGCGGATATCCTGCGGCTGTGGGCGATTTTTTCGGACACCCGCCATGATGTCCACGTTCAAAAAACGCTGTTCGATCATTACGCCGATATTTATCGACGCTTTCGCAACACCATGCGATTTTTGCATGGGAATCTTCATCATTGGTGCGATAGCGAAACGATGGAACATCATGCCATGCCCCCGCTGGAACAGTGGGTTTTGCATCAGCTGAAAACCCTTGATCTTCAGTGGCAAAACCTGCAAGCTACCCTTGATTTTTCTGAATTTTATCAAAACCTTCACACCTTTTGCAGCAGCACGTTGTCCTCTTTTTATTTCGATATTCGCAAAGATACCCTGTACTGCGAAGCGGGCCACAGCCTAAAACGTCGCGCCGCCCGCACGGTTTTGCGGCATTTATATGATACCCTTTTGCATTGGCTGGCCCCTGTTCTCTGTTTTACGGCAGAAGAGCTGTATCGTTTGGACCATGACCACGGCAGCGTCCACGAAGGGGGCACCCCCCCCCTGCCCGCTGCGTGGGACAATACCGATCTTGCGAAGCACGGAGAGGCGTTGCTGAACCTTCGCGCGGCCCTCCTCCCCGCCTTGGAACAGGCACGGAAAAACGGGGACATTAAGGCCAATCTTGAGGCTGATGTCACCCTAACCCTGTCACCTTTGGACCGTCAAATCGCGGAATATTTTAACCTCACGGAGGTTGCCCTTGTCTCCCGCATTGATTATATCGAAGGCGAAACAATGTCGGCCCCTTTTGTTTCGGTATCAAAATCAAACAAAGAGAAATGCCTGCGCTGCTGGCGTCATGAGGATTTAACGCCTCAAGATCACGCCACACCCCACGTGTGTAGCCGCTGCGCCTCTGTCATTCAGGACATACCATGATCACGCGCCCCGATTTGCAACGTTTTGGATGCTCCATGGGGGCCATCTTTCTGATTGCTTTGGCGGATGTCACCATGAAAACGCTGATCATGGATTTTCTTTTTTCGCATAACACCTCTTTTTATCCGGTTTTCCATGGATTTAACCTGAATGTGGTCTGGAATACGGGCATCAGTTTTGGGTTGTTTCGCGCCCTTCCATCGTTTGTGTTGTTAATGGTGACGGGGGGGGTGGTTGTGGGATTGCTGGTCTGGCTTTACAAAACCGAGCAAACGTCCGAACGCTGGGCCCTGTGTCTGATCATCGGCGGGGCGCTGGGCAACATGCGGGACCGCATCCTGTACGGCGCGGTTTATGATTTTTTGGATGTTTATGTGGGTTCATACCATTGGCCTGCCTTTAATTTGGCTGACAGCTGTATTGTTGTCGGCGTGTTCTTGTTGCTGTATCGTCAAATCGTTCCTAAACAAGGGGGGTGATATGCGCCTGTTTTTTGGCTTTTGTCTCTTTATAACCCTAGCGGCGTGCGCGGGGGAAGATCGGGCTTCTATGCTAGGCATTGCCCGCAATACCCCCGATGAATTTGCCATTTTAAAGCGGGAGCCTTTGGCGGTGCCCATCGATATCAGGGACCCTGCGGCCTTACCCGCCCCTGGCAGTTTGGCCGGCGCGACCCCATCTTCTCAGAGCCGCGGGGCCTCTGTTGTCACAGGCCAGCCCTTAACCCCAGAAATGCCCTCTGTGGGCTTTACAGCGGCCAGCGAGCAACCCTTCCTGAATCAAGCCATCGGCACAACGCCCGTGGACCCCATGATTCGCCAGCGCCTGAAAACGGATGCCGAGGACAGCCAGGATACCCTAACCAACCCCCTGAATCTGGTCAAATCTGACAAAATCCTCGTCCCCCAAGAAGAATATGCCCGTCTGAAAGCCCTGAAAGAGGCGGGAAAACCCCTCAGCGAGGGGCAGCCCGTGGCCCGTCAAGAGCAAAACCCCCTTATTCAGGGAATCCTTCCGTAAAAAAACCCTGTTGATGATGTGAAGATGTATGATCACTGTTGCCTTGGTGGGACGTCCCAATGTGGGCAAATCCACGCTTATCAATCGCCTTTTGGGGCGCCCTGTGGCCATTGTCCATGATGAACCTGGAGTCACACGGGACTGGAAAGATATTTATACAAGATGGGATGGGCAAGAGGTTTGCCTGATTGATACCCCAGGCATGGATCTTTATGGCAAAACCCCTCTGGCCAAAGCCATGATGCGGGCCACTTTCGATGGTATTTCTAAATCAGACTTGGTCATTTTTTTAGTGGATGCCGCCGAAGGTATTTCCGCGGAAGACAAGGAATGCTTTCGCCGCCTAAAGCGTGAACAGAAACCTGTTTTTATTGTTAAAAACAAATTAGACATACAAAAAAATACTGGGAATGACATTTACGAAGCTGACCTGACACTGTCTTTATCCGCACGCACAGGCCATGGTATTTCTGAGTTAAAAGAAGAAGTCCTCAAAAGAAATACAAGGTCATTTCAAGGCATACAATCAACCGGAGATCCCCTGAAAATCGCGCTCTTAGGGCGGCCCAATGCGGGAAAGTCTACATTAATGAATGCCTTGCTGGGGTATGAGCGGACATTGACCAGTGAAATGCCAGGCATGACGCGG
>JBJTVN010000330.1:0-3176 GCA_046081225.1 Alphaproteobacteria bacterium | reverse complement strand
GCCGAGTGCCGTGTACTAAACGTACACAAACAAGGCTAAGACGAACGCGCAGCCAGCGATACTCTTCAGATGCGATAGGTATACCCACAATTTTAATGTTGCCAAGGCCAATACGATGTTCATTTTTTCTGTGTAATTTTTTGTTTGCAATAAAACCATAATCTGTTACTATTATTTCCAATAATAACATAAATTTTATTTTTTGTAAAAGCGCAATCTTAGAAGCATCATCTTTTCGAGCGTAGATTATGACAACACAGACCGAAACTGCACCCTTTTCTCCCTTGGGAAACCGTTTGCGGCATGGTTTCGATATGCCCGTGGGCGATGCTGTTGTTGCTGGCGCGGTGAAGGTTTTGGTCGGCTATACGAACGCCCAACAGGGGGACACCCCCGCCCAAGTGCAAATCAAAGTCGGCCTGAAAACGGCAGTGGCGTTTTTAGAGCAATGTCAGGGCAATGTGTCTGAGGCCATGACCTCCCTTTTCCAAGATGTTCGGGCGTTTTTCAGGGCCATGCTGCCGTCGGACAACGATGATTTAACCCACAATTATGGGATTGTGGTGGGATTTTTTGCGGGATTATTTTTTTGCACCCGTCAGGGGGTGGCGTGGGGGCGGTCTTTGCTGGAACAGTGCCTGCACGAGGCCCTGGAGATGACCAAAAAAGTCCTGCAATGGCTGCAAAACGAAGAGCTGCAAAGCCAAGCCCTGACCCAAGACGGCCGCACCCGATTTCAGGGGGCTTGAGTTTATGGTACCGCGGCGGTTTTTAGGGGTATCTTTACTCGTAGCACTATCATTATGTGCAGCACAAAAAGCTCTAACGGGTTCGTTGCATGATCCGTGCATACAAGTACTAGATCAGGCAATGAGCACACCCTTAATTGATGGAAAATGGTGGGGTGGAAAGACGCCCGATAAGTTTCTTAGAACTACTGCAATGGCGTGTGTCGTAAGTACCATCCCTCCACCCATCGTGAGTGCCGTCAAATCACGCCTAAGCCAACAACACGGCCAATAACCCCCCCTACCCCCATCGCAAATCCAACGTACAGGGAAACGCGGGGTGGTGCAAGGCGGGTTTGGGGACAAAGACCCCCGCCGTATGACCACTTTTTTCAAAGCGGGACAGGCGGCGGCCTTCGGCTTCGTTTTCATTGATGGGCAGGCGTTCGTAATTGCGCCCCCCTGGGTGCATGACGTGATAGGTGCATCCCCCTAAAGATCGCCCATACCGCGTATCCACCACATCGAACACCAACGGCGTATGAATGGGAATGGTGGGGTGCAGGGACGACACGGGGGCCCAAGCCTTGTAGCGCACCCCCGCCACAAAAGTATCCATGGCCTCTGTGGCCACTAGGGGCAGGGGGTAACGGTTGCACGTGACGCTATGACGGCCTGGGATCAGGCCGTGGGCGGCCACTTGCAAACGCTCCAGCGACGAATCTACGCCCCGCGATGTGCCGCCGCCCAGGGCGGGCTCTTCCCCCATCACCGGCCAAGGCTCCAGGGCCATGCGCAGCTCCAGCCGCACATCCCCCACCTGAACGGTGCCATACAGGGGAAAACGAAAATCCAAAAACGGCAAAAACCACACCGGATCAAAGGCATACCCATGGTGTTTCAGGGTGCCCAAAACATCCAAAAAATCCTGCCACACATAATGGGGCAGCATAAACGGATCATGCAACCGCGTGCCCCACGCCACAAGGGGGGCCTGATAGGGCTTCTGCCAAAAGGCCGCAATGCACGCCCGAATCAACAACGCCTGCAGCAAATTCATCTGGGGGTGGGGGGTCATTTCAAAACCCCGCATCTCCAACAGGCCCAAACGTCCCCGCTGGCTGTCGGGGCTGTAGAGTTTATCAATACAAAATTCTGACCGATGGGTGTTACCCGTTAAATCCACCAACAGATTCCGCAGCATCCGGTCCAGCAGCCAGTGGGGCATGTCCCCCTGTCCCCTCTCGGGAATATGGGACAGCGCGATGTCCAGTTCGTACAAACTGTCCAAACGGGCCTCGTCCACGCGGGGGGCTTGGCTGGTGGGACCAATAAATTGACCGGAAAACAAATAGGATAACGATGGATGGTTTTGCCAGAACGTCAGCAAACTTTTCAGCAGGTCCGGACGCCGCAAAAACGGGCTATCCTGCGGCGTGGCCGCCCCTGTGACGATATGATTCCCGCCGCCTGTGCCCACACGCCGCCCATCCAGCAGGAATTTATCCGCAATCAGGCGGGATTGACGGGCCTCTTCATACACCCGCTCGGTGGTGGCTTTCAGATCATCCCATGACGCAGCCGGCTGAATGTTCACCTCAATCACCCCGGGATCGGGGGTGACGCTGAAATGCTGCAGGCGCAAATCGGCGGGCAGAGGATACCCCTCCAGCACCACGGCCACGTTTTGGGCCGCTGCCGTCGCCTCCACCGCCGCCAACAGGGCCAAGGCATGCTCGGCGTAGGACAATGGGGGCAAAAACAAATGCAAAATGCCCCCCCGAACCTCCGCACACAGGGCGGTGCGCAGACTGCAATCCCAGCGGAAGGCCTCGGGCTTGGGCGATGGTAACAGGGCCTCTGGGGGCGGCAGGGGGATCTGTTGATCCTCAGGGCTGCGCTCGGGCAGGATCTCTAGGGCGGGTTGATAGGGCAAACTGGACAGAGGCAACCGCAGCCCCACCGGCGAATCCCCCGTCAACAACACCAAACGATCACGGCGAAACGCCCACAGGGCGCTGGTCCAGCCCCCCTGCGCCACACTGTAAAACAGGGGCAGAACATACCCCGCAGGCGTGCCATAGGTTTGATCAAACAGGCGTTGCAGGCGGGCGCGTTCGGCGGCCTCAAACGGGTCATCGTGCCGCATGTCCCCCTCCAGCGGCAACGTGCCCTCTTTCCACAAGGCGTAGGGGATATCCTCAAAGGCTGGCAGAATGGCATCCGGCGATACGCCTAATCTTTCAGCCAAATCATCCAAAAACATCTTGGCCGTTTCAGGGGTGTGGCCTTCGGCCTTTTTGGGGTCCGCCAGATACGCTTTGTTTGTCCAGATAGGCAGGCCATCCTTGCGGCTATAGGACACCATGGACCAACGGGGCAGGATTTCCCCCGGGTACCATTTGCCCTGGGAAAACTGCTGCACCGATCCCGCGGGACACAGACGCT
>JBJTVN010000329.1:0-6733 GCA_046081225.1 Alphaproteobacteria bacterium | reverse complement strand
AAAAACGTTATGGAAAAGCGTTTTTTATCCTTGGACAGCGTGGCATCCACTGATGTGACCCGAAAATCCATAAACCCGTTGTTGCGGTAATGCTGCGTTAGTTGTTGTTCATCATAGGTGACCAAGTCTGGATCATAAATATCCGTGCTGGAGATAAACTGATACCACGCCGATTCCCGCGATGTGATGACTGATCTCAAGGTGTCCTGGCTAAAAAAACGATTGCCCACAAAGGTGATGCGGGAAATGGTTGTTTTTTCGCCCTCTTTAAAGGTTAACACCAAGTCCACGCGGTTTTGGTCTTTTTTAATATAGCTGGCCTCGATGGTGGCACCGTAAAAGCCTTTACGTTGATAGAGCTTTTCCAGACGGTCCACGTCCTGTTTGACTTTTTCCGCTGTGATGACATCGCGGGATTTCAGGGTGAGTTCCTGTTTGATGACGTCATCAGAGAGGGCATCGTTCCCCTCAAAAACAACCTCGTTCAAAATGGGGTTTTCGGACACGACAACGCGCACGTTGCCCTGATCATCGGTGATGTTGACATCGGAAAACAGGCCGGTTTCATACAGCTCTTTCAGGGCGCGATCCAAATCGGCTTGGGTGAAGGCTTGGCCTTTTTGCAGGGGGATATAGGCACGGATGGTGGATTCCTGAATGCGCTCGTTGCCCTTAACGGTGATGGATTGGACGGTGGCGGCAAAGGCAGAGACAGAAAAAACCCCCAACCACAAAAAAAAGCACAACACAAAGCGCAGAACCATCCCCAAATCCCCTTTAAAACACAAGCGATGGATTCTGGTTTATCATTCCCCAAAGGAGGGGTCCATCCCCAAAACACCCAAACGGCACAGAAAGAGTCCCATGTTGCCCTAAAGTCACACCGATTTGGAAAAGGGTTATCCCGTTTGCAGGATGCGCTGGACATCGTGCCATGTTACCACAGCCGCCAGCATCAAAATCATGGCCACACCAGCGAAGGATCCGATCTCTTGGGCTTTTTGAGGCAGGGGTTTGCCCAAAAGGGCCTCAAAAAAATAAAAAATCAAATGCCCCCCGTCGAGGGCGGGCACGGGCAGCAGGTTGATCAACCCAAGACTGATGGACAGATGGGCGGCAAAAATCAGAAGGGCGATGATGCCTTGTTCCCCTACCTTATCGGAAATGCGGTAAATCTGGACAGGTCCGCCCAGTTCCTTGACAGAGCGGGCACCGATGATGGTTTGCCATAACCCCGTCATGGTCCCCGTGATGATGGCCCAAGTGTCCTGAAAAGCCGCGGGGACAGCGCGATGCAAAGGCAGATCCCTGAGGGCGGTTTCGTTGGTGCTGATCCCCAAAAGGGAAATGCGAGTGGTCTGGCCCAGATTGTCGGTGATTTCTTCGTGGCGCGGCTGGATGGCCACCGTTGCCTGAACGCCCTGACGTTCATAGATAATGATCATGGGTTCGGGGCGATCATAAAAACGGGTCATGTTTTGGATGTCGGAGAAGCTTTCCATGGCCTTGCCATTGATGGACACCACGCGGTCCCCCACCTGCAAATGCCCTTTGGCGGCGGAATCATCCGTAAAATCCCCCACCACAGGGGGGGCATAGACTTGGCCCAATGTGGCATAAACCCCAACAAACACAACAATGGCAAACAGGAAATTCGCCGCCGGTCCCGCGGCCACCACAGCGGCGCGTTGGTGGAGTTTTTTATAGGGAAAGGCAACCTTTTTTTCCTCTGCCGTCATCGTATCATCCATGCCGATGGGGGCACTGGCAATGTTGGTATCACCGAACATTTTGACATAGCCCCCAAAGGGAATCAGGGAAATTTTCCAGTGCGTGCCATTTTTGTTGCGCCAGCCGTAAATTTCAGGGCCAAAGCCGATGGAAAACACCTCAACCCGAACGCCGTTCATGCGGGCCACAATATAATGGCCCAGCTCGTGCACATAAATCAGAGAGGTTAACACCAGAACAAAGGCAATGGCATCAAATTGCAACAAAAAGTCCATACAGGATTCACCTAAAACAGGGTTTTTTTAAGAGTTTGCCTGACTTCCTGATCCAATGCAAGCACATCCTGAACGCCCCCGATCTTTTGGTGTTGGTGTTGGGCCAGTGCCTGTTCGACCACGGTGGGTATCCCCAGAAAGCTGAGTTTTCCATGCAAAAACGCATGCACCGCGCATTCATTGGCGGCATTCAGGACAACACAGGCGGCCTGTCCCTGTCGATAGGCGGCCCGCGCCAGCGTAATGGCGGGGAATCGGGCGTGATCCACGTCCTGAAATGTCAGGGTCATGCCCGATGCCAACGACAGATTGGGCAGCACATCCCGCTGTTCATCAAACAACACATCCCGCACGGGATAGCGCATATCGGCCGGGGCCAAATGGGCCAGCGTTCCGCCGTTTTTGCATTGGATCATGCCATGCACCACGGATTCGGGATGAATCAGGGTTTCGATGCACGATTCCGCCACGTCAAACAGAACGCAGGCCTCGATCAGTTCCAGCCCCTTGTTCATCAGGGTTGCGGAATCCACAGAAATTTTTTTCCCCATGGACCACGTGGGGTGGCGCAGGGCTTCTTCGGGGGTGACATCGCTCAGATTCTGGCGGGTGCGAAAGGGTCCGCCTGATGCCGTCAGCACAAGGCTTTTCACCTGATCCCTGGGCACCCCCCGCAGCAAGCAAGCCAGCGCATGGTGTTCGGAATCCAGCGGGGCAATACGTCCCCCATTTTGGGCCGCGGCCTGCATAATCCACAATCCCGCGCAGACCAGGGATTCTTTGTTGGCAATCCCCACCAAGCGGGCATGCTGACAGGCCTGATATGTGGGCACCAAACCGGCAGACCCCGCAATGGCGGCAATGACAATATCCACGGGTTCGGCGCAGATGCGGGCAATGGCGGCATCCCCCGATACCCCCTGAACGGGGGAACCGGCCAAGGCGTGTTTTAAATCCTGGTAACATTGGGTATCGGCCAGCGCGGCATACTTGGCCCCAAAACGATGGGCATCATAGGCCAAACGGTCCGCATTGCTGTCCGCCACCAAGGCATACACATCAAAATCATCCGGATGATCCGCCATCAGACGCAGGGCCGTTTGCCCCACCGATCCCGTTGATCCCAGTATGGTGACACGTTTTTTCATAAGGTTATACCGACAAAAGCCACGCCACCGGCGCCGCCAGAATGAATCCATCCACGCGGTCCATAATGCCGCCATGACCCCGCAGCCATGTTCCTGTGTCCTTGATCCCCAAATGACGTTTCAGTTTGGATTCCATCAAATCGCCCATTTGGGACAACAGGGACAAAAGAATGAATTGGGGGAAGGAAAAAAGCGGGGGCCCTTGAAAAAACGATAACGATAGGGCCACGGCGGCGGGGGCCAACAGGACACCTGCCGCAAACCCCTCCCACGTTTTGCCCGGGCTGATGGTGGGGGCCAGTTTATGGCGGCCATAACGACGCCCCGCAAAATAAGCCACCGTATCCGTCAGGGCCACCAGAATCACCAGCCCCAAAGCCCCATCATCCCCCAGCCCCAAAACACTGGCCGTGGGCAGAATCAAAAACACAATGGGCACCCCCACCCGCATCCACGGGGCGCACGCGGGATGTTTAGAAAGCGGCCACCATTCCCACAGGCCCACAGCGCACACCAAAATCGGCAATAGAAAAAACACATGAAATGCAAAGGCCAAGGCCACCACAGTCATCAGGATCAGGGCCACCAGCAGACGGTCTTTCATGGGGCGGCCTCCGTCTTGTCCCCCAATCCCCCGTAACGTCGTTGGCGACGGGCGAATAGGGACAGGGCATCCTGAAAATGATCGGCGGAAAAATCTGGCCACAGCACATCCATAAAGATCAATTCGCTATAGGCCGATTGCCACAACAGAAAATTGCTAAGCCGATGGTCCCCGCCTGTGCGCAGGATGATATCGGGGTCAGGCAGATTGTTGGTGAATAAATGCTGCGCAAAAAAATCCTGTGTCAGCGCAGCATTTTTGGTGTTGGACAGCAGGGTTTCCACGGCGTGAAGGATCTCTTGCCGCCCCCCGTAACTCAGGGCAAGGGTCAGGGTCAGACGAGTCCCCCCCGCCGTGGCGGTTACGGCATCATTCAAAGATTGCTGCACACTTTGTGCAAATTTGTGCGTGGCCCCGATAACATTTAACCGAATGCCGTTTTGGCGCATCCAATCCGTTTCTGTGGTCAGGGCCTCGGTCAACAGGGCCATCAGGGCCGCGATCTCTTCAGGGGGGCGTTGCCAGTTTTCTTCGGAAAAGGAATAGAGGGTGATATAGGGGATGCCCTCTTCGGCGGCGCAGGTGACGGTGCGCCGGACGGCCTCTTGCCCTGCGCGGTGCCCATGGCTGCGGGGCAGGCCGCGGGCCTGTGCCCATCGCCCGTTGCCGTCCATGATGATGGCCACGTGGCGGGGCTTCACAGGGTGATTCCTGAAACGGCGGCTTCATCGCGGGGGGTGCGCCCAAAACGATCCCGTACATCGGGGCGGGCACCCAGGCGGCACAGATAGGTCGCCACCTCTTGCCATCCTTCTGCCGCGGCCAAATGCAGGGCCGTGCGTCCATCATAATCGGGCACATCGGGGGATGCCCCGCGGGCCATCAGGCGCTTAACCTCATCCAAATCCCCCTGACTGCTGGCCAGAATCAGGGACAGGGCCAAATGTCTTTTTTCCTGATAGGCGTGCAGTCTGGGGTCTGTTTTTTCCGATGCCTGACCCACCCCATCAAAATTATGGAAATTGTAGCGCGACACCAGCTTTTCACAAAAAGCCACGCCCCGCAAGCTGTTGCCCAAAGCATCCAGACGGGGTGACCAGATGGTGATGCCCATAACACCCGGAACCACCAGCATAATCACACCAGAAATCCCAGATTTTGCCGGCAATCCCACGGTAAAGGCAAATTCCCCCGAAAAATTATACATCCCGCAGGACAGCATCAGGGACAATCCGTTTTTGACAAAGGCGGGGGACAACACCCGATCCCCCGTCATGGGACACACCCCCGCACCCGCAAAAGTGGCCGCCAGTGTGGCCATGGTTTTCGTTGTGACCTCGATGGAGCAGCATTGAAAATATAAATCCAAGGTTTGGTGAATGTCGGTGCCTTTGGGAAAAGCCCCCACCTCTTTTAAGAAGTACGCCAGCGCAAAGTTACGATCCGCCGTTTCCTTTTCAGAATGATAAACCGCGCTGTTGAATCCTGGGCGCACGCCCCCACACAACCGTTGCCAAACGGACAAAATGGCATCAAAACGATCCGCCAGCGGTTGATGGGGGCGAATCAGAGACGCACACACCATGGACCCCGCGTTGATCATGGGATTATGGGGCAGGTTTTTGCTGTTCAGGGTGATGGCGTTGAAATTTTGCCCGCTGGGCTCTCGGCCCACGTGGGCGTGGACTTTGTCTTCGCCCACCGCCTCCAGCGCGATGCAATAGGTCACGGGTTTGCAGGTGGACTGCACACAAAATCCCACATCCGTATCCCCCATATCAAAGGTCTGTCCATCCACCGTACAAATGCTGATGCCCAGATATTTGGGGTCCACTCTGGCCAGTTGGGGAATATAGCGGGCCACGTCGCCAGCACTCAGGGGCAAAAGATCGTTATAAATCTGGGTAATGTAATCGGTGAACCCTGAAAAATCGGGAATAATAAAGCCCCCCTGGGCCGCCCGCTGCAACAAATACAGATGACGCCCCGCCAAGGATCGGAAGGTTTCAAAATCCAGATGGTCCTTGGGGGTGTAGGCCTCCAGCGCCTCCATCAAATCCTGTATGCGGGTGTCTTTTTTCTGGATCCCGTTTTGGGACAGTATGCGCAGAATGTCGCCTTTGGTGGTGTAGGGCTCCCCCGTGGGGCTAAAGGCCAGAAACAAACGCCGCCAATCATCCATGGCGACGGATTCAGACAGATGGGCGAGATTGCTTGGGGCCATGGGTTGCTTCCTAAAACACGGGTCTTTCCTTCATAGGGGAGGATGCATTTGGGCGCAAGGGGTCTTGAAAAAACAGAGGACTTGAAAAAACTTTGGTTTTCCAGTTCGTTTGCAATGAAAAAGTAACAGTCCCTGTTGTATAGTGAAAATAAGATTTTTTCATTTAACAATAATGCCCAAAAACGCGCTATGAACAAAACCATTCTGATCATAGAGGATAATCGCCTGAATTATAAGCTGTTGGCGGATTTTCTGGGGGTTCATGGGTATGTGACCAAACATCTGGTGAGTGGTTTGGATGTGGTGTCGTTTGTGCAGGAATGGAAGCCTTTTTTGATTTTGCTGGATATTCAGTTGCCAGATATTTCCGGTTTTGAGGTGATGGAGTTGTTGAAAAAAGATCCCCTTTCTGCCACTGTTCCTGTGATTGCGGTGACGGCATGCGTCCATGCCGAGGAACAGCATTTGGCCAAAAGCAAAGGGTTTCATGGATATATGACAAAACCCGTGGACATGAACGCTATGCTGGGGATTGTGCAGTCCTTTGCCAAGCAGGGTGTTGCCCATCATCAAGGGATTATATTATGACGGGCCGTATTCTGATTGTGGATGATCGTGTGGCCAATTTGGGGGTCCTGGAGGCCAAGTTGGTGTCGGAATATTTTGATGTTATGACCGCAACATCAGGTCAAAAAGCGTTGGATTTGGTGAATCAACAGCCACCGGATATTATTTTGCTGGATGTGATGAT
>JBJTVN010000328.1:0-5435 GCA_046081225.1 Alphaproteobacteria bacterium | reverse complement strand
ATCCAGACCATAGGCCAGGGCGGCCGCGGTGGGCTCGTTAATAATTCGCAAAACATCCAGACCGGCAATTTTTCCCGCATCTCTGGTGGCTTGGCGCTGGGCATCGTTAAAATAGGCGGGAACGGTGATGACCGCCTGTGTGATGGTTTCGCCCAAATACCGCTCGGCTGTATCTTTCATTTTTTGCAGGATAAAGGCACTGATTTGGCTGGGGGAATAGGGGGTGCTTTCGGCCTCCACCCATGCATCACCGTTGTTGCCTTTGATGATGTTGTAGGGCACCAGTCCCTGATCCTTTTGGGTTAAAGGGTCATCAAAACGGCGACCAATCAGACGTTTGACGGCAAAAATGGTGTTTTTGTGGTTGGTGACGGCCTGCCGTTTGGCGGGTTGGCCCACCAGACGCTCTCCCTTGGCAAAGGCCACGATGGAGGGGGTTGTGCGGGCCCCTTCAGCATTTTCAATCACAACGGTCTGGTTGCCGTCCCGAAAAGCCACACAAGAGTTTGTGGTTCCCAAATCAATTCCAATAATTTTTGACATAGCGTTTCCTTGTTTGAAATCATCGCAAACGTGTTTTCGTTTGTTAAAGAATATGGGAACTTTTTTTAGGGTTTCAAGGGGGCAAGGGCGTTTATTTTTCGCGTTTATTTTTCGTGGATCACGCATCAGGTTATGGCATAATGGGGTTCTATGGTGTCTTTTGTGCAGCGTCCTTCCTATGCGATCTCCAGCGCTTTTTTGGCGGCTGTGGCCCTGTTTCTGGCCCTTGTGGCTCAGTATGGGTTTCACCTGGCCCCTTGTCCCCTTTGTCTTTATCAAAGAGGGCCGTACGTTGGGATTTTGGTGGTGGGATGGCTGGCGGTGGTTTCATCCAAAGGGCAAAAGATGAAAATTCTTGTGGCCCTAGCGGCGTTGTGGGCCATCAGTTTGGTTTTGGGGGGCTATCATTCTGGGGTGGAGGCAGGGTTTTGGACCTTTGCTGCCTGCAGCAGTCCCTCTCAGGGGGCCAACACCATCGCCGAGTTACAGGCCTTGATCGATCAGGCCAGCGTGACACATTGCGATCAACCCGCTTTTTTGTGGATGGGGCTGAGTATGGCGGATATGAATGTCCTGTTATCGGGAACCATGGTTGGGTGGGGGTTGCTGGCGATACGCGGGCTGTCAAAACGATCCCCGAAAAACAAAGGTTAAAAAAGTGTTGACATTTTAGTTAAAAAATGGCTTAATAAGGAATATAGGACTTACGCACATCGTCATTGCGAGCCTCCGCAGGAGGCGCGGCAATCCAGTCTTTCCGCTGGGGACATTTCTGGATGGATTCCTGCTTCGTTCCTCGCAGTCGCAAAGGTTATGCGTAAGTCCTAGAATACTTCAAAAAAACCATTTGGGAGATTTTTCATGGCCATCGCTTTTCTTTTGGATAACACGTACAAAGATGTGCATGATTTGCTTTCTGAGGCCAAGAATTACATTAAATTCGTTCTGCCAAACCTGCGGCAGAATGCCAGAGTTCAGGATCGTTTGGCCATGACGTATCATGCCACCCGTTTAACGTCGCGTCTTTTGGAAATGATGTCGTGGCTGCTGGCCCAACGTGCCGTTCAAAAGGGGGAAATGACCAGCGAAGACGCCACCGCCATGGGCTTTACCATCACCAATGATGACATTTGCCGTTTTCAAGAAGAAGAGGCGGCTGAAACGCTGCCCGATGGATTGCGTATTTTGTTAAAGCGCAGCAATGATATTTATGTGCGGTTGGGGCGTTTGGATGCCCAAATGAAACGGGCTGTGGCTTAGGGGTTATGGAGTCTGCCGATATCCTTAGAAAAAAAATAGCCTACCGCTTGACCTATCGCGGCACGAAAGAGCTGGATTACGTTATGAACCGCATCAGGGTGGAGGTTTTGCCCCATCTCCCCCCTGATCTCTTGCCGGCTTTGGAGGATGTTTTGCAGCGACCGGAACCCGAGTTGACAGCCATTGTCTTCGGACATATCCCCCTACCCAGTGATGTGCCTGCCGCTTTGAAGGCCTCACTATCCGGTTTTTTCATAGCCCCTACAGCCGCATAATCAGGGCTTTTGACGCCACCGCCATGGCAAAAAGGAAGGCCCCATAAGAGGTTGCCTCCAGCATCATGGCCACAGAACGTTGCTCTGTTGTTTCTTTTGATTTTTTTGGGTTTTGGCGGGTCCATTGCTGGCGATGCAGGCGAAAGGTGGTGTGAATTTTGATCACGGCCCCGTAAACCTGACCAAAAAACAGCAGGGCAGGAAAATAGGGATGAAACCGTCCCCGCATCTGTGTCATGACCACCGCCCAAGCCGTCCGACTGATCAGAACCCATAGTAAATAAAAGGGAATCAAAGCACTGTGGTAAATCAGGGCCAGAAATATAGCCCCCATGGGACCAATCAGGGATGTCCAAGGGGAAATTCTTTGATCCAGCAAACACCACCATACAAAAAAGGGCATGTTTTTGGGGCCCAACGCCAAAGCAGGATTGCTGTGACGCATCATGTTGCCAAACCACCGGATCATTAGGGATCGGACATGGGTTAAAAAATGGGGGGAAACAGGTGTCTCCAGAGATTCACACGCAATATCGGGAATATACAGCATGGACCAGCCCTGTTTCAGGGTATAAAACCACGTGGATTTATCGTCCCCTGTCAGCATAGTCAGGCGTCCATGGCGCCAGTGATCCAGCGTATCGGTTGCAATGGCTTGTAAAAATCCATCGTCATAGGCGAGGGACCCCCGAAACATGGACAATCGCCCCGTCAGGACCAAAAGACATCTGGAAACACTCATGGACGCCATCAACCAGTGCCGCTGAATCATCCGAAGGCTATACCAGGGTTGAATCAGCCTGTGATTGTTGACACAAACAGGGTGATTATCGATGGTGACGGCCCCCAAATTCGGCTGTGTTTCAAAAAAACCCACCAACTTTTTCAGGGTTTTGGGCTGTATCACCGTATCCCCATCCATCAAAATGACGCGGTCCATGGGTCCGTGGGCCTTCAATCGGGTTAGGGCTTCGGCCATGGCATCCCGCTTGCCAGTCCCTTTTTGTAAAAAAACGTCGAATATCAACGTGGGTTTGTTTTGACAATAGATGAAGGCATGATCCTGCAACCAAGTGGCCTCTTGCTGTGTGGTGACGGCGGCTATGATGGCTATGGGTCCTGGGTATTGGTGGGCCTCGACGAAAAGAGCTGCAAAAACCCGCTCAAACATAAAATCAGGCATTTGATAAGAAGGGACAATGAATCCCACCGAGGGATAGTGGGACAAAGGCAGGTGGTTTCTGTAATGATCCGCCGCCCTACGATACAGGGGAAAATGTCCGCGCACATAAGTCACGGCCCGCAGGGCATGCAGCATCAGCCAAGCATAGCGCCAAAAGCCAATGAATCCCATGGTTAGCAGAGCGCCATAGGGAATGACCCGAGCATCCCCCGAAGCCAGCAGGAGGCACGATACCATAATAGCACCATACAAAACCAAGGCGTAAAGCCATTCAATACCCTGGGCCTTTGCGAGGGTATCCACCGATGCAGTGGACATGGGGTCCCTTGGCCTATTTTTTCTGGCGGGCATACAGGGCGAGGGCCTTCACCAAATCCACACCGCGGGAGACTTGATAATCATCCGCAGGTTTTTCAGGGGCCGTGAAAGCATCAGGGTTGTTTTTGTCGGTTTTGTTCTGTTTGGGATTGTTTTCGTCTTTGCCATCGTTCTGTGGCTTTTCGCCAGAGGATGGGGCATCGGGGGTCGTTTGATCCTTGGTGGGTGTTTGGCCATTTTTAATGGCACCAATCAGGTCAGATTCGCGGTTGGCTTTGTAGTCCAAGGTTTCCAAACGGGCGATGGGGACAATGATATCAGGGGTAATCCCAGTGGCCTGAATTGACACGCCAGAGGGGGTGTAATACAGGGCTGTGGTCAGGCGAATGGCCCCATGACCAGGCATGGCAATGATGGATTGCACGGACCCCTTCCCAAAGGATTTTTCCCCAATCAGAATGGCGCGGCCTTGATCCTTTAGGGCCCCAGCCACGATTTCAGATGCCGAGGCCGATCCTTCGTTAATCAGCACCACCACAGGTTTTCCGTTGGTCAGGTCGCCTTTTTTGGCAAAAAAGCGTTGAATTTCCTTGGGATCACGTCCACGGGTAGAAACAATTTCCCCCTCGTCCAGGAAGGCATCCGACACAGCCACAGCCTGATCCAGAGGTCCCCCAGGGTTGTTTCGCAAATCCACGATATAGCCCAGAACGCTGGGGGTTTGTTTTTCCATGCCCTCCAGCGCGGTTTTCAGGGATGTAAATGTGTTTTCATTAAAGCGGCGCACGCGGACATAGCCAACCTGATCAATGACTTCGGATTTGACGGATTGAATTTCGATGGTGGCCCGCGTCAGGGTGACATCAAAGGGGGCCTGATCCGCCCGACGAATGGTTAACGTCACTTTGGTGTTGATGGGGCCACGCATTTTTTTAACGGCATCATCGAGCGCCATACCCACAACGGGTTTATCATCAATATGGGTGATGAAATCACCGGACAACAGGCCGGCGCGGGATGCGGGGGTGTCGTCAATGGGACTCATGATTTTTATCAGTCCGTTTTCCATGGTGACTTCGATGCCCAGCCCGCCAAATTCCCCGCGCAGTTCAACCTGCATGTTTTTAAAATCCTCGGCGTTGTGATAGGCCGAGTGGGGATCCAGACTGGTCAGCATGCCGTTGATGGCGGCTTCGATCAGGTCTTTTTCTTGGGTTTCTTTGACGTAATCCGTGCGGATGCGCTCTAGAACTTCACCAAAAACATTAAGCTGCTCGTAAAAAGAATCGTTTTTACTGGCATCAGTGGCAGTTTGTGAAACGGGTGCCTCAGCGGGCTTGGGGCTGGGCGTTTGTGCATCTGCCCCCCCAGAAAAGCATAACGAGACAGTCAAAAGCGCGGAGACAGAAAGCGTGCGGATCATGAAGGGGGTTCCCAAAGCGTCAATTCATCCTTGTATCACAAAGGCGAATCTAATGTATCAAACATTTTGCGCGGGTCAACGACCTTGCCATTCTGGCGCAGCATGTAAAAAATGGTTTTGGTGTTTGTTTCGGGGACGCCCAGAATCTGGTTGGGTTTTAGGGTATCCCCCTCTTGAAAGGGGGGCTTGGCCATCCCCGTGATGACGCTGATGCGTTGATTGTCGTGCCGTATCATAAAAACATGCCCAACATCCGCCATAAAGCGATTGAACAAAACCTCTCCGCCGGTGGGGGCATAAAGGGGTTGCAGGGGCTCCACAGGGTACAGAATGCCGAGGCCATCCCAAAGCCCCTCTTTGTTGCCCCGTACAGGGGGAAAAAAGAACGCTTTGGCGGTTTGTGCTTTATCGTTGGTTTTGGGTGGGTGGGTGT
>JBJTVN010000327.1:0-11010 GCA_046081225.1 Alphaproteobacteria bacterium | reverse complement strand
CATGATTATAAAACTGTAACGTGCGGCCAGCCCCAAAAATGGCCACCGCGGACCCCAGAAATTCATAAATATCTTGGGATGCCTGAATATGGCGCTCTAGGGTGCTTTGCAAATCTTCAACCACGCTATAATCATTGGCATAGCCCACCACGGCCTCTCCGTCCAGCGTAGGAATTTCCGTGATTTCATAGAGCCGTCGCCGCCCACCCACAATCACTGTGGCTGTGGTTGATTGGGGCGTATCCCGTTCCAAAGCCAATTTCGCCAAAGCCCAAGCATCCCCATGATCCCCATCCCCATAAAAAGGAATTTGCTTTTGCAAAACAAGCTCTGGTGTTGTTTCAAAAACATCCGCATAGGCAAAGTTGCAATACTGCAAAACCATGTTTTTATCCCGAATCCACGAAGGCAGAGGGAACTTATCCAGCAAAAAGCGCATTTTTCTCTGCCGCTCAGCATCGCGAGCCGAGACACATCGCACCCCAAAAATCATAAAAATCTTATCCATGAACGACATAAAAATGTTTCAGATAAAAACCATCCACCACGATACAAGGGTATGATCATACCAAAGGAAGATTTCTATTGCTTTAAAAAATTGAATCCCTCACCTCAGGCCAAACCCACATATGAGGATAGCATGTTTTTAAATCATGGGAAGCGGCAGTCACCTGATCCTGCCTCTTATAAACTGCAAAACAGGCACTGCCACTGCCCGATAAACGAGCCAAGCGACACCCCATCGTTCCGCGCAGTGTATGCAAAACCTCCCCCACAATGGGGGCCTGTTGGCAGGCCAAAGGCTCAAAGACATTTTGCGTGGCCAAAATATCTTTCATAACGCTTATGGGCATGGCGTCACAAAACCTTGATGCCCCCAAAGAAAGGCGATCAAACATAGCCTTCGTTGATAAAAAAACATTGGGGAACACAATCACCAGCGGCGGCGTTTTCACATCAGGGGTTGGCGTTAAATGATCCCCCGTTCCCTCCATGAGGGTATTTTGATTTAAAAGACAAACAGGAACATCCGATCCTATGGTTTTTCCTATGGATAAAATCGTATCTTCATGCAAAGGATGAATTGTTTGCAGCAACCTGAGGGCCCCCGCCGCATTGGCCGAGGCACTACCCAACCCAGCCCCCACAGGGACAGTTTTTTCCAGGTGCCACCTGCCGGCCACGGGGTGACCAACGGCCTCTTCAAACGCTCTGTGGGCCCGCAGAATGCTGTTGGTGTCATCTGTGGGCACAGCCCCCGCGAAAGGTCCATTGACCTGCAGGGGCTCTGTGTTGCGTGATTGGGGATGGGCCTCTGCATCAAAAGACAAAACATCCCCGCCCCCCACAAAAACAACCAGACTTTGTAGATTATGATAATTATCTTTTCTTTTTGATAAAACATGAAGATTCATGTTTACTTTAATAGGGCAAATGAACTTCATGACACATCCTAAAGCCCCAACCGTGCCAAGCGGGATACGCCGGTGGCATGACGCACAAAGGGTTTTTTTAGAATGGGCAGGCGATCCAAGGTGGTTAATCCCATCTTGCGAACCGTCCTTGGCACCACACCTGTTTTCAAAAACATCGTGTTCAAAGCATGGGTGGCCTCTGCCATAACCCCCGCATCCAGGGGGCGCAAGCGGTTATACGAGGACAAAGCCTCCTTCAGGGGTAATCCGGCGTACAATCGGGGCTGCAACGCCCGACGCAAAGCCACCAAATCCCGCAACGTCAAGTTAAACCCCTGTCCGGCGATGGGATGAATGGCATGGGCCGCATCCCCCACCAAAACCACGCGATTCTGAACATAACTGGACGCCAAAATGCGGGTGAGTGGCCAAGCTTGCGGACGCCCCAACAACGTCATGTCCCCAAGATATCCCCCAAATTGGGTGGATAGGGCTTTTAAAAACAAGGCATCCTCAGCCTGTAAACGGGCGGCGACATGATCGGTGGGCTCGGTCCACACAAACGAAGATATGTGGGGGTCTTTTAAGGGCAACAGGGCCAAGGGTCCCGTGGGCAAAAAAACCTCAAAAGCCGTTTCATGATGCGACTGCAGATGGCGCACCATACCCACCATGGCGGATTCTGGATACAGATGGCGACGCACATCAATCCCTGCCAAGGCACGCACAGGGGATTCCCGACCATCCGCGGCCATCAACAGCTGCGCCCGCCAGCTTTGTCCTGATGTGTCCTGGGCGGTGATGCCCGTTTCATCTTCAGCAAGGCTGGCCACACCCGCACCATCGACCCATCTGATGAGGGGGTTTTTATCTATGGCATCCCTGAGAATCCGTCGCCATACAGCATTATCCACAATGTATCCAAAGGGCTGCAGGTCATACAGGGCATCATCAAACGTACACCGCGCCCCATCGCTGATGATCTCAATCCGGCGAATGAGGCCTGCGCCAGAGGCCATGGAATCCCAAACCCCAAGCTCTTTCAGCAGCGGCACCGCTCCTCTGTTGATGGCCGTGGTGCGGCGATCGCGGGCCAAAAGATCTGCGAACCGATTTTTCTCAAGGACAATGCACCGCGCACCCACAGAGGCCAACGTCAGGGCACAAAGGGCCCCCGCCAAACCGCCCCCAACAATCACACTATCCGTCAGATGTTTGTTTTTCATGCCCCCATTATGGGGGGGATGCGCACAGGTCGCAAGATGCTTTATGATTTTACAGCGCAGCCAATAAAAAAATGCCCACAACACCCCCCCCCAGCCATCCGTTGGCACGAAACCAACGTCCCGTTGTCAGGGAATCTCGGGGGGACCACAACCACCCCAAAGCCACACACCATCCCACACCCAACAGCATCACCCACGGCACAAGCAACCCCCATAACAAAAACGCCAAACCATACAGGCCCAGAACCACCCTTTTGACGTATACGCTAAACAACACAGCCCCCGAGTGAATGTTCAATCGGGCATCGTCCACCATATCTTGACAGGCGTACAGCGTATCATAGCCCAACGTCCACACCACACAGGCCGCGTATAACAGCCAAGGCACGGGCTGACCCAGCGTCGCCGCCACCACCAGAACCCCTGCATTAAACGTCAACGCCAAAATCACCTGTGGCCATGCCACAAAACGCTTGGCCAGCGGATACAAAACCACCAAAGGCAACGTCGCCAACCCCACCACAATGGCCCGAAGGGGCAGTTGCACCAAAACCCAAAGCCCCACACCCAAACACAACGCCAGCACACACACCGCCTGAAACGGTGTCACGTTTCCCGCAGCCAACGGGCGATCCCGTGTCCGCGCCACCTCCGCATCAATGCGCCGATCCCATAAATCATTGATGATGCAGCCCGCGCTGCGCATGGACAACGACCCCAATAAAAAAAGGCCATAAAAAAACAACGGGGCCTGAAACAGGGCAAGGGTCAAGGCACAAGGCCAAAACAACAACCAAATGCCCACAGGCCTGTGAAAACGCACCAAATGGAGCACATCGCGGGGCGTCATGCTATCCAAAACTCTGCACCAACGATCCCGCCAGAATGTACCAACCATCCACCAACACAAAGAAAATCAGCTTAAACGGCAAAGAAATGGAAACGGGGGGTAACATCATCATCCCCATGGACATCAAAATGCTGGACACCACCATATCAATGATCAAAAAGGGGATAAAAATCAAAAAGCCCATCTCGAACGCCCGTCGCAGCTCGCTGAGGATAAAGGCCGGTATCAGGATGCGAAAGGGCAAGGCCTCCGGCGTTGTCACCTCAGTTTTTTTCACCATGTTCGCAAACAACGCCACATCCTTTTCCCGCACCTGTTTACGCATAAAGGCATGAAAGGGCTTGCCCACAAGGTCAAGGGCTTGTTCCTCTGTGATTTTTTCGGCGATCATCGGCTCTATGGCCGTGGTGTAGGCCTCTTCTAAGGTGGGCGTCATAATGAACAGGGTCATAAACAGCGCCAGCCCAATCAACACCACGTTGGGGGGGGTCTGCTGCAATCCTAGGGCTGTACGCAAAAAAGAAAACACAATGATAATCCGCGTAAACGATGTCACCATCACCAAAATGGATGGGGCAAGGCTGAGGACCGTGATCAGGGCAATGAGCTGGAAAATGCGCCCTGAGGCCTCCCCCTGCATTTCATCGGCAAAATCAATGGATATGGCCTGGGCCCACGCGTCATGCCCCCCCAGAAAAACCATGGCCATGGCAAAGAGAACCATTCCCAAACCGCGCATCTGTTTTTACCCCCTAATGTTTTTCCCATGGGGCCTAGATTTACGAAAAAAGTCAAGCCTGTCACAGAACAAAAGGCGCAAATTATGTCAGCGCCACCCCCTTGTGGTTCTGCAAAAAATCGTGTAAGAGAGGTTCCCATTTGATTTTTTTTAGCATTTAAGGATATCCCCATGGCTGTTCCTAAGAGAAAAACAACGCCCTCTCGCCGAGGCATGCGCCGCGCCCATGATGCCATGCGTATTGTGGCATCAACCGAATGTCCCAACTGCGGCAGCAATCGTTTGCCCCATCACGTCTGCCCCTCGTGCGGGCATTACAAAGGGCGCTTTGTTCTGGCCAAGGCCAATGCCGATCAGCAAGACGCATCTTAATCCCCTTTTTCTTTTCAAAAGGACGGCGCCATGCCCACCTCTGCCCAGTCTATGACTTTGGCTTTGGATGCTATGGGGGGAGATTTGGCCCCCGATGCTGTCCTGAAAGGGGCCAACTTGGCCCTGCGGCGTCACCCCGCTCTGCGTTTTCTGTTTTTTGGTGATGAAGCCGTTTTGGCCCCCCGTTTGGCCCGCCTAAAAAAAATTCAGCGCGTGTCCCAGATTGTTCACGCGCCCCACGTCATTCCCGCCACCATGTCGGCGTCGCAATCTTTGCGCCAGAGTCGGGATACCAGCATGCGCATGGCCCTGGAGGCTGTGGCCGACGGTCGCGCCGATGCGGTGATTTCCGCCGGCAACACAGGGGCCCTGATGGCCCTTTCTAAAATGATTTTAAAAATGATCCCAGGCGTGCGTCGCCCTGCCATAACGGCCATGTTTCCCAGCTATACCGGCAGTGTGATTATGCTGGATCTGGGGGCCACTTTGGAATGTGATGGCCCCACATTGTATCAATTTGGATTGATGGGGTCCACCTTTGCCCAAACGGTTCTGGGATGGAACAGCCCCTCGGTGGGCCTGCTGAATGTTGGGGAAGAACATCAAAAAGGCCATGAAGAACTAAAAGACGCCGCATCCCTGATGGCCCAAGACACGCGCATCCATTACACGGGCTTTTTGGAAAGCAACCACATCAGCCAAGGACGGGCGGATGTGGTGGTCACCGATGGCTTTACAGGCAATGTCGCCCTGAAAATGGCGGAGGGAACCGCCGATTTGATCAACAAAATGACCAAGCGGGCGTTTCAACACACCCCCTTGGCCAAACTGGGTTATGTTTTGGCCCGTCCTGCCTTTGCCAAACTGAAAAGCCAACTGGACCCCCGCCGCTATAACGGTGCGGTGTTTTTGGGGCTGCAAAAGACCGTTATCAAAAGTCATGGCCGCTCGGATGCTGTGGGCACCGCCACCGCCATTGGGGTTGCGGTGGATATGATTCAGTACAAAACCATTCCCCTGATGGTCCATCGCTTTACAGAGGAAGCCCCCCTGCCCGCCCTGCCGGTGTCTGTTCCCCAACCCCAACCGGATTTGGTTTTGTGACACGCCGCCACTGGACTGTTTTGGGCACGGGTTCCTATTTGCCCCCACGCGTTGTGCATAACAATGATTTGATGGGCCTGTTTGGATTGGAAACAGATCACGAATGGATCGTCCAGCGCACAGGCATTGTGCAAAGACACTTGGCAGACAAAGGGGAAACCACATCCCAAATGGCGGTGCAGGCCTCTTTGGCGGCTCTGAAGACAGCCTCGCTGCGTGCTGCTGATATTGACATGATTGTGCTGGCCACCACATCCCCCGATGATACGTTTCCCAGCGTGGCCAGCATTGTTCAACATGCCTTGGGCTGTCGGACCATTCCCGCCTTTGATGTGCAGGGGGTGTGCAGCGGTTTTCTTTATGCTCTGATCACCGCCGATGCGTGGATTCAGGCGGGCCACGTGCGCACCGTTCTGGTGATTGGGGCGGAAACCATGTCCGCCTTGGTGAATTGGAAGGATCGCCGGACCGCCGTTCTGTTTGGGGATGGGGCGGGGGCTGTGATTTTGCGTGCGGCGAAAAACACATCATCCGGCCTGCTGGCCAGTGCCATGCACTGTGATGGGGCATATCATGATATTTTAAAAACGGATGGGGGCCCATCGCGCACAGGGACGCTAGGGCACATTGACATGCAGGGGCAAGAGGTGTTTCGTCATGCCGTTCAAAAACTGGGCAGTGCCTGCTTGGAGGTTCTAAACCAAGCCAACCTGAACATCTCAGAGATTGATAAAATCATTCCCCATCAAGCCAACGCCCGTATTTTGGATTCTTTGCAAGAGCGCCTGTCCGCCCGTGATGACCAAATGGTTGTGACCGTGGCCCAGCATGCCAACACATCGGCGGCCTCGGTGCCTCTGGCCCTTGATTCTGCGTGGCAGAGTGGTAAAGTGTCTGCGGGTCATACCATCCTGATGGCTGCCATTGGCGGCGGTCTGACGTGGGGGGCCTGCGTGATTCGGCTCTAAACAGCAAAACAAACACAACAACAATGGGTTGACATTTTTATGCGGGTTTTGGGATTTTTTTCTTTGTGGATCGTGATGATCCTGACCGTTTCTGTGACAGGGGCACGGGCCCAGTCCTCGGTGGCGGAGGCCCCCGTTTTTGATTCCACCGCCCCCTATATGTACATGCTGGATATGTCCACCCACACGGTTTTGTTTCAAAAATCCGCCGATACCCCCTTTCACCCCGCCTCTATGACCAAGGCCATGACGGCGTATTTGACCTTTGAGCGGCTGAAAGACGGCCGCCTGAAAATGGATGACACGCTGGCCATCAGTGAAAATGCTTGGCGCAAACAAGGGTCGAAAACCTTTGTGGAGCTGGGCGCCAATGTTGCGGTGAAGGATTTGGTGTACGGTATGATTGTCCAATCCGGGAACGATGCCACCACCGCCTTGGCAGAGGGCATTGCCGGCAGTGAAGAGGCCTTTGTGGATTTGATGAATGCCAAAGCCAAAGAATTGGGCATGACCAAAACCCAATTCCGCAACCCTTATGGCTGGCCCGATGAAAATCATTTCACCACCACCCATGATCTCGCCATCTTGGCGGCGGATTTGATTCGCCGCTTTCCTGAATACTACCCCATTTATTCCACGCGGGAATTTACCTATCACGGCATTCGTCAATTTAACCGCAACCCCTTGCTGGGTGTTGTGCCCTATGCGGATGGGATGAAAACAGGGTTCACCGATATGTCGGGATATTGCCTGATCGGATCGGGGATTAAAAATGGACGCCGCATTGTCTTTGTGGTGGGGGGTATGAAAACCCCCAAAGATCGCGCCGTGGAAACACGCCGCTTTCTGGATTGGGGATTTCGTGAATTTTCCCGCCTGAGATTCGCCAAAGGCGGCGATCCTGTGGCCAGCACCGCCGTGTGGCAGGGACAAAAAGACAAAGTTGATTTAACCGTAGCCCAAGATTTGGTGGCCACGTTTCCTTCGGCGGCCCGCGATGGTGTTAAACGCACGTTGTCGTTCCCCTCTGTCCTGTCCGCCCCGTTGAAAAAAGGGGATGTTGTGGGCAAAGCCACCTACATCAGCACCTATTACAACATCAACGTGACGCGGGATATTGTGGTGGCGGAGGATGTTCCGTCCATTGGGTTTTTTGACGGCCTGTCCCAGCGCATTTCTTATTTCTTTGGCGGGCAATGATCCGGATTACCGATTCTGCACGGGGTCAGGTTGTTCCCTTTGAACCGCAGAACCCCAACCTCATCACGATGTATGTGTGCGGCCCCACAGTGTATGATTACGCCCATATCGGCAACGCCCGCCCTGCGGTGGTGTTTGATACGTTGTTTCGTTTGCTGCGTCAGGTTTATGGGCAGGGGGCTGTGGTCTATGCCCGCAACATCACGGACATTGACGATAAAATCATTGCCCGCAGCCACGACACGGGGGAATCCATTGCCTTGCTAACCCATCGGACCCTGATGGCGTATCATAAAGACATGGCGGCCCTGAATGTTTTATCCCCCACCATAGAGCCCAAGGCCACGGATCATATTCCCCAAATGATTGCCATGATCCAGACCTTGGTGAATCGGGGACATGCCTATGCTGCGCAGGGGCATGTTTTGTTTGATCTGTCCTCTTACCCCGATTACGGGGGCCTTTCCCATCGCCCTGCAGAGGAAGAACAGGCAGGGGCGCGTGTCAGTGTGGCCTCTTATAAAAAACATCCGGCGGATTTTGTGTTATGGAAGCCCTCTGCCCCCGACGAACCGGTATGGGATAGCCCCTTTGGCCCTGGGCGACCCGGGTGGCATTTGGAATGTTCGGCCATGATTCATCACCATCTGGGCAAAACCATTGATATTCATGGCGGGGGGCAAGATTTGCTGTTTCCCCACCATGAAAACGAACGGGCCCAAAGCGTCTGCTGTTGGGGCGGTCCCTTTGTGCGCCACTGGATGCACAACGGATTTGTGACCTTGCATAATCAAAAAATGTCCAAATCCGCTGGCAACATCACCACCGTGCATGATTTGATCCACCGCGGCCTTCGGGGGGAGGTTATCCGTTATGTGCTGCTATCCGCCCATTACCGCCAGCCCATGAATTGGGATGATGCCGCCGTGGCAGAGGCGCAACATTTGCTGAATCGCCTGTATCGGGCTTTGGAAGGGTCAGAGGATGAATCCCCCGCATCGCCTGATGCCGACGTGACGGCGGCCCTGAAAAATGATCTGGATACCCCGCGGGCTTTGCATCGCCTGCAAGGCTTGGCCTCTGACATTCAATCCGAAACCCATCCCGCCACAAAACGTCACAAACAAGGGGTTTTAAGGGCCTCAGGGGCATGTCTTGGCTTGCTGATGACGCCGTCATGGTTACAGGGGGATGATCTGGCGCTGCATGATGATATTGCCCATATCATCCGCCAGCGGGACGTAGCCAAAAAAAATAAAGATTTCGCCGCCGCCGATGCCCTGCGCCAGCAGTTGCTAACGCGGGGGATCCGTTTAAAGGATACCCCCGAAGGCACCACGTGGGAAAAACTGTAAATTGAAAACACGCTCATAAACGTTGCGGGGCGGGGCGGTTTTCTTTTTGTGTCAAGGGGCGGGGCGGGAAAAATACCGCAGCAGGGAGCGCGGAGCGCATCCTGCGAGGATGATTTTTTTCGCACCGGCGAAGCGGACCCCTTGATACAAAAAGAGAAATGCGGGGGTGGGAGCAACGTTGAGGCTAAAAACAGGGAAAAGGCGCCCACCCAGCAGAATTTGCCCCCCGCCTCAAGGGTCCGCTTCGCCGAAAGGCAAAAAATCATCCTCCCTCGCTACGCTCGGTGCGGTATTTTTTCCCTTCCGCCCTTGACCCGCGGGACAAATCCTGCTGCCCCACCCCGCCTTTCCCCCTACACCCCCCCTACAAAGGCAAACTGCCAATCCATTTGGCTGTGAGAATCTCCAGCGTTCGGTTTTGTCCCAAACGATCGTTCAGACATTTAAAGTCCACCTGATCCAGCGGTTGATCCTGATTGTGGCAGGAATACACCACCGTTTCCTGTCCCGTCACAGGATCGCGGTGGATTTGCAGACACTGGGCGCATATTTTTTTCATCATACACTGCATGGGGCTGTTGATGCTGCCAATGGCCTGCGTCACGTTGGGCAGATAGGGGGCCAAAACACCGTGGCGGGCGATGCGCACGGCATCCATCATGCGATCAGACCCAATGACAATCAGATGGTCCACGGTTTCCGTGGGGATAGACGGTGCCCCCAAATCCCCCCGCGCATAGGCGACGATGGCCTGTACAATGTTTCCCGTATAGGCACGATCTTGGGGGCGGTTCGGGGCAAAGTCTGAAAGCTCGTCACAGCACCACACCACCACATCACTGGCGGATTCAATTTTATCCACGTGATAGCGGTCACCGGCTTTTTTGTAACCCGCCACATACAATACGCGGCTGCCCACCGCCTTTAACGCCGCCCCAATGGAAAACAAAACGGCATTCCCCAAGCCGCCGCCCACCAACATGACGGTTTTTTGGGGGGGGATATGGGTGGGCTCCCCCGTGGGACCCATCAGAATCACGGGCTCACCCACCTTCAGATATTGACATAAACTGGAGGATCCCCCCATTTCCAAAATAATGGTGGCCAGCAGTCCCTGATCTTTATCGACCCAAGCCCCCGTGGCGGCGATGCCCTCCATGGATAGCCGCGTGCCGTTGATGAGGGGGGCGTAGGTTTCAAAGTTCTGCAAACGATAAAACTGCCCAGGCTGAAATTGACGGGCGGCCTGGGGGGACCGCACCACAACCTCCACAATGGTGGGGGTTAAACGATTCACGGCGTGGACCGTGGCCAACAGCTGATCCTGCAGATGCTCAAAAAATACCTTGTCTTCTGTCCTCTGTCCTCCGTCTTCTGCCCCCAGAACGCGGGATACGATGGGATAGCCCTGTTTTGCGCTGCCCATGGCCTTCACCACATTGCCTGCAAAGGAGGGATGCATATCCCCAAAAAAACTCACAAAGCGGGCATCATCATACCGACTGGCCAAAACGTGGGGTGTTGTGGGTTTGGCGAGGGATTCGGGCTTTGCGGCCGTTCCCGTTTCATCAATGGCCTGAAAATAACGCCCGTCCAACGTGATGTGCGTGGGGTCTTCGTCGTGCAGCACCACGTTGGGTTTGGTGCCCGCCGCCACCAGAATGGTGCGGGCTGGCAGAGTATGGGTGGTGCCGTTGCTGTGCTTGACCGTCAAGCCCTTGGCCCATCCCGATTCATCCACCTCCACCGCCACGGGGGTGCAGTGGGGGGCAATGGCAATG
>JBJTVN010000326.1:0-2445 GCA_046081225.1 Alphaproteobacteria bacterium | reverse complement strand
TCTCCGAAACCTGGGATTGCGTCACGCCGCCTTTATCGTAATACGACAAGGCAGCCATACGTAAGTCGTCACTATAACCGTAGCTCATCCCCCATCTTAACACCACTTAATCACGTAATCAAATGTTCATTTAGCTATATGATTCTTACAAACCACAAAATACACGGAAAACGAATTATCTCAATGATTTATTAAAAGTGTATGGTAGTGAGTCCTCAGACATGAACAGCCCTCTCACACTGTACCAAACATCTGGTTTTTGGGGGGCGTTTGGGGTAAGGATGGGGGGTATGACCCAGAGCGCTTTGTTTCATCTCGCCTCCCCCTTTACCCCGTCGGGGGATCAGCCGTCGGCCATTGATGCCTTGACGGCGGAGTTACAGGCGGGGCAACAGAATCAGGTTTTGCTGGGGGTGACGGGATCGGGAAAGACCTTTTCCATTGCCCACACCATCGCGGCGGTGCAACGGCCCGCCCTGATTATGGCCCACAACAAAACGCTGGCGGCCCAGCTGTATACGGAAATGAAGGACTTTTTTCCAGGCAATGCCGTGGAATACTTTGTGTCGTATTATGATTACTACCAGCCAGAGGCCTATGTCCCCCGCACCAACACCTATATTGAAAAGGACTCCGCCATCAACGAACAGATTGACCGCATGCGCCATGCCGCCACGCGGGCCCTGCTGGAGCGTCGCGACACCATCATCGTGGCCAGTGTGTCGTGTTTATACGGTTTGGGATCGGCGGAAAACTACGAAACCATGGTCATAGATATCATCGCGGGACAGCGGGTGGCCCTGCCCGATTTTTTTCGGCGGTTGACGGAAATTCAGTACAAACGCAACGACATTGCCTTTACGCGGGGATGTTTTCGGGTGCGGGGGGATGTGGTGGATATTTTTCCGTCCCACTACGAAGATCACGCGTGGCGTTTGTCCTTTTTCGGGGATGAACTGGAAAGCATTCAGGAGTTTCAGGTCCTCACTGGCCAAACCACGCAAACCTTGAGCGGGATTCGGATTTTTGCCAACTCCCACCACGTCACCCCCGCCCCCACGCTGCGTCAGGCCATCGAAAAAATCAAAGTGGACCTGAAAATCCGCATCGCGGAATTCGAGGACGAACAAAAATGGATCGAGGCCCAACGCATCCGCGAACGCACGACCTTTGATCTGGAAATGCTGGAAACCACGGGCATGTGCAAGGGGATTGAAAACTATTCCCGCTATCTTTCGGGCAAAAAACCAGGGGATCCGCCCCCCACCCTGTTTGAATACCTGCCCCGTGATGCCGTGTTGATTGTGGATGAATCCCACGTCACCGTGCCCCAGATTCACGCCATGTATCGGGGGGATCAGGTGCGCAAAACCACCCTCTCCGATTATGGCTTTCGGTTGCCATCCTGCAAAGACAACCGCCCCCTGAAGTTCGAGGAATGGGACACCCTGCGCCCACAAACCATTTTTGTATCCGCCACCCCCGCCGAATGGGAATTGGATCAGGCGCATGGGGTCTTTGTGGAGCAAGTCGTGCGCCCCACGGGATTGGTGGATCCCGTCATTTTGATTCGTCCCACCACCCATCAGGTGGATGATGTCATTGCCGAATGCCGCACCTGCGCCGCCCAGGATCAACGGGTGCTCATCACCACCTTAACCAAAAAAATGGCAGAGGATTTAACGGGCTATTTGAACGAGTTGGGCCTGAAATGCCGCTATGTCCACGCCGATGTTGACACATTGGAGCGGATTGAGATTCTGCGGGATCTGCGTTTGGGTGTGTTTGATATTTTGATTGGGATTAATTTGCTGCGGGAGGGGTTGGACATTCCCGAATGCGCCCTGGTGGCCATTTTGGATGCGGATAAAGAGGGGTTTTTGCGATCCCGAACCTCCCTGATTCAGACCATCGGGCGGGCGGCGCGGAACGTCGAGGGCCGCGCCATCCTGTACGCGGACCTCATCACCGAATCCATGAAAACCGCCATCGACGAATGCACCCGCCGCCGCGAAAAACAGCTGGCCTATAACGCCGAGCACGGCATCACCCCCCAAACCATCCAAAAGAAAATCGCCGAATCCCTCTACGACGCCCCCGCCCCCACAAAAGCCAAGGGCAAAGCCGCCGCCACCCCCATCCTGAGTGATCAGGAACGCGCCGCCCTGAAAATCGATCTGGAAAAACAAATGCGCATCGCCGCCGAAAATCTGGAATTTGAACGGGCGGGGGAACTGCGGGATACAATACGGGGGTTGGGGTGATGTTCATCACCCCTGACTCTCGTTTTTAAAAGGATATTACTGAGCCCCTTGCAAAATTAGATAGATTGGGGTGATTTGGTAGAAAGTGAGAGGAAAAAGGGGGAAAGCGTGCCATACAGGGTTTGAAAAAAGCCTGTAGAAAGGACACCGAGCATGGCACTGGGTCAGAGATTAAGCGTAT
>JBJTVN010000325.1:0-3214 GCA_046081225.1 Alphaproteobacteria bacterium | reverse complement strand
TCTCCGAAACCTGGGATTGCGTCACGCCGCCTTTATCGTAATACGACAAGGCAGCCATACGTAAGTCGTCACTATAACCGTAGCTCATCCCCCATCTTAACACCACTTAATCACGTAATCAAATGTTCATTTAGCTATATGTAGCACGCTTTCCCCTGCTCGGGATTAATAGCACCATTACCAACGCCAAGACATGGCTGAACGTCGTGGCCACGGATCAAAACAACGTTATTGCCAGTTTCAGCAACGGCTGCGGCGACACCAAAACGTTCTGTCTGGCCGCCCCTGGGGTGAATATCGTCACTACGGGCAATGGTGGACAATACAATACGGTCAGTGGCACCTCTTTTTCTGCGCCCCACGTTTCGGGGGCTGTGGCGGTGCTCATGAGTGCGTTTCCCAATTTAACGCCGCAGCAGGTGGTGACATTGTTGCTGGACACCGCCACGGATTTGGGGGCTGCGGGGGTGGATGATGTTTACGGTCGTGGGTTGGTGAATCTGGATGAGGCCACAAAGCCCCAGGGCACCACCACTGTGGCCACCGCCAGTGGTTTAACGGCGCCGGTGCCTTCTGGGTTCTTATCCTCGGCCTTTGGGGACAGTTTGCAGGCGGGCAGTGTGGCGTTTCTGGATGGGTATGGGCGGGTGTACAATGCCCCCGTCAACAGTCTGGTCACAGAGATCAACCCCGCGGATTTGACGGATAAGTTTGGGGCGTTGTGGCAGTCGTCTGCGGCCTTTGTCGCCCGCGATGATCGGGGACAGGCGGGCAGCATTTACAACTGGTCCGCATCATCCGATAAACGCGATGATACTTTGGGTGTGGCGGCGTCTTCTTTGGGATACGTTAAGGGCGGCGGCGTGTCCCCCCTGTTTGCCTATCAAAGCAGCGACACGTTGCGGGCCGGTTTTGCCATGAACCCCGCGGTGTATGCCGATCAGGATGCCAACCGGATGCAAATCAGCGTGCCGGTTTCTCAGGGCGTGGCTTTGCGGGTGGGGTCAGCGTTTTCCAAAAATTACAGTGCAGAGGGGTCTGTGCCGTTGGTGAACGACAACAAAACCATGGGGTATGATCTGGAATATGCCCAGCGCATCACCGATGATCTGGACGTTTCGGCCTTTACCGGTGTGATGCGGGAAAAGGGGCAGGTTCTGGGGGCTTTGTTCAACGGCGCGTTTGAGGTCGATGCCACCAACACCACCTTTGCAGGGGTCAGTGCCACCTACAGTCTGACACCGTCCACGTTTTTGACGGGAAATTATATGTATGCCACCAGCGACGTGCGGACCCAGAATCAGGCGTTTTCTATGAACGATCTGGCCTCGGACAGCACCATGCTGGGTCTGGTGTCCACCGATGTGGCCCGATCGGGCGATGCCGCCATGGTGTCCCTGCGCCAGCCGCTGCGGAATCGATCGGGCAACGGGGCGTTATCCAGCATCAGTGGGTATCAGGATGATGGGGGCTATGCCTCTCGCACCACCAATTATGATTTAACCCCCAGCGGGCGCGAGCAAACCTTGGAATTCGCCTACAGCACCCCCGTGGGAGAGGCCCAAAGCCTGACCTTCACCGTCGGCGGCAGCCAGGATTACGCCAACATCGCGGGCCAAGACGAAGCCCACGCGCTGGGGGTTTACCGCTTGACGTGGTAGGGGGAGGGGGATGCGTGGCCCAAGTACGCGAGGGTTTTGCGTTTCCCCTCTTCCACAGCGGGCTGGCCAAAGGGGGTAATGTCCCACAGGGCCGCTGTTAAAATCGTTTCGCAAAGGAAATGAGCCGCCACAGCCCCCAAGGTGCCTTCGTTCAGGGGATCAAAGGTGATGACCCGCGTGGGGTGGCCCCGTTCGTGGATAACATCCATGGTGGCCTGTTGCTGGGCATGATACAGGGTGGCGGCGTGGGGGGTGTTCAGGCCCGTCATCAGGGGATGGGGGGCGCTGAGTGTGGGGCCGTTTTGCCCGTAGGCTTCCACCAGAAAGGTAAACAGTTTGTCCCGTCGCCCATCCAGATACATTTGCAGCTGGCTGTGTTGGTCCAAACTGCCCGTGCCCACGGTGGGCGTGGTGCCGCGTCGGTCTTTGCCCAGACTTTCGGCCCATAACTGGCGGTGCCAACGGGCAAAATCGGATAAACGCTCGGCGTAGGTGAACAGAACGTGGGTGCTTTTGTCTTCGTGTTGGATGTGCCACGCCACGCTGTGAAACAGGGCATCGTTGGGGCCCAAGGCATTCAGATAGCCCTCTGCCCCCGACAGCAGCGCCTCTGGCGACAGCCCCAAACACAACGCCGGCAGCATCCCCACCAACGAGAAAAACGAAAAACGCCCCCCAATATCCCGATCATGGGGCAAAACGGGAATGGATTGGGCGGTGGCCCATGCGTGCAGGCGGTTTGGGGTGTCCTCGGTGATGACCACGGCCCGCTGGGCCAAAGACAGGGCATGCTGCGCCAGCCAGTCATCCAAAAAAGCCGTCAAGACAAGGGTTTCCAGCGTGTCGCCCGATTTGGACACAATCAAAAAGCGTGTGTTCACGGGGTCCAAAGTCGCCAGTTGACGCCCCAGATGGTGGGGTTCAATGCGATCCGCGTACACAATGGCAGGGCGGGGGGTATCGGGGAAGGTCAACGCCGCAAACCGTTCCAACAAACGGGCGCTGAGGCTGGATCCCCCCACCCCCACCACCATCAGGGTTTGGCCGGTTTTCAGGTGCTCGGCCGCCTTGGCCACATCGGGATGCTGGAAACCCTGACGGCACCGCGGAATGTTTAAACAGGCAAGGGCACCCGCCGCCACCTGATGACACAGGGCATCGTGGGCCGCCGTCAGCCGACCCAAATGGGCCGCCGTCAACACGGGCTGGGGCGAAAAGGAAAACGTCATCATCAACAAAACACCCATTTCTGGCGGATGGGGTGGGATTTGAACCCACGAACGCCTTGCGACGTTGACGGTTTTCAAGACCGGTGCATTCAACCGCTCTGCCACCCATCCGTTACGGCGGCTATCCTAGGGCAAGCAGGGGGGGCTTGTCAAATCGTCCCCGCCCGTCATTTGAATTTTTTTTGATAGAGCCCCTTGCAAAATTCCCGATGCGTGAGGTGGGATAGGGGTATTTTTCTTGTTGTTTAGGCCGACAGGGGATGGTTTTGTGGATTTTTCAGGGGTGAGGGGTCCATGAGGGTTTATGGGCGTCTATTTTTCTGG
>JBJTVN010000324.1:0-4560 GCA_046081225.1 Alphaproteobacteria bacterium | reverse complement strand
CGGGCACAACGGACAGGGCGTGGCGCAGGGCCTCAACATCCTGCTTGCCATCATGGACGATTTTTAAAACCTTGGGGTTGGTGAGCAGGGGGCCCAGCAACATGGCATCACAGGCCAGAGGATCAATCAACACAGGGTCCTGCTCTGGGAATGCCATTTGAATCAGGCACAAATGGGGGTAATAGGTTGTCTGGCGCACAAACTCAACATCCAGCGCCACGCGGGTTTCATGGGAAAACCGATCCAAATACGCAGCCAAAGCGGATGTTTCCGTGATCAAAAGAGGATTCATAAAAGCCACCTGAGGGTTAACACAGCCGGCCCCACCAGAAGATAAAACAGGGATGGCTGAGCGATGGGGACAGAGTCTTGAATTTTTCTGCTTTATCCCTTATGAAAGGTTTTTATGATGATGGCAAGAATGGCGTTTTCCCATGACTGAAAAACTCTCCCACGTTGAACATGTTAAGGCCGACAGTGACAAACTGCGCGGCACCATCAAAACGGATTTGGATGATGCCCAAACCCCGTTTTCTGAGGATATGTATAACCTTTTGAAATTCCACGGGGTCTATCAGGGGTATAACCGCGACACCGCCACCGAGCGGAAAAAACAAAAGTTGGATAAAGAATACGAAATGATGATTCGTGTGCGTATCCCAGGCGGGCGCATGAATCGGGCGCAGTATCTGCATTTTGACGCGCTGGCCGATCACTACGGCGGGGGCAAACTGCGCTTTACGACGCGTCAGGCCATCCAGTATCACAACATCCTCAAGGGCGATTTGCACGCCACCATCGCAGGCATCAACGAAAGCCTTTTCACCACCGAGGCCGCCTGCGGCGATGTGGTCCGCAACGTCACCACCATTGCGGCCCCCATTCATGATGCCATTCACCAAAGGCTGTTTCAGGATGCGGATCTGTTGTCGGCGGCGTTGTTGCCGCGCTCTAACGCCTATGCTGAGATCTGGTTGGATAACGAAAAGTTTGCGGACGTTCACAACCCCTCTATGAACAAAAGCGGGGGGGAGGTTGAGGACCTTTACGGCACCACCTATCTGCCCCGCAAATTCAAAATTGGCATCACGGTGCCACAGGACAATTCGGTGGATGTGCTCACCAACGATCTGGCCATCGTGGCGTTGTTTGATGATCACCAGACCTTGGTGGGATACAACATCCACGTGGGGGGGGGGCTGGGAATCACCCATAACAAAGCCGAAACCTATCCCCGTTTGGCCACCCCCATTTGTTTTGTGGGGCCGCAGGATCTGCTGGCCGCTGCCCGCGCTGTGGTGACTGTGCACCGCGATTGGGGGGACCGCACCAACCGCAAACATGCCCGCATCAAATATGTTGTGCAGGAACAGGGCGAAGCCTGGGTCAAAGCCCAAATGGAACAGGTCATGGGATGCCCGCTTGAGAACCCCAGACCTCAACAGCCTTATAAAGTTGTGGACCATTTGGGCTGGCATGAACAGGGCAATGGGCTGTTCTATCTTGGTTTGCCCGTCCTGAGTGGCCGTGTTCATGATGTGGGGGATGTGCGTTTGCGATCCGCCCTGCGTCGTGTGGTAGCGGATTATGCCCCCCTCGTGGTGGTTAGCCCCACACAGGACGTCTTGCTGGGAGATATTCGCCCCCAAGATCGCCTCGCGGTGGAGGCCGTGTTTCGGGACCATGGCATCAAATTGCGGGATGATGTCTCTAATGTGCGCCGCTGGTCCATGGCCTGTCCGGCTTTGCCCACGTGTGGGTTGGCCCTGACAGAGGCCGAGCGTATTCATGATCCCCTGATGACAGAGATTGAAACCATGCTGGCGGATATTGGCCTCAGCCAAGACCTGTTCACGCTGCGCATCACGGGCTGTCCCAATGGCTGCGCCCGTCCCTACGCTGGGGACATTGGGTTGGTGGGCCGCACCCCTGGGCTGTATGCCCTGTATTTGGGGGGGGATTTTTTGGGCACGCGCCTGAGTGAAAAAATCTTGGACAAACTGCCCTATGAGGCCATCACCCGCACCCTGAAAAAGGCCTTTGTGGATTTTCTGGATCACCGCACGGCCACACACGCCACCTTTGGGGATTATTGCCATGATCGGGGGGCGGACTACATGAAGGCCCTGCTGGCGGATGCCGCCTGATGCTGCCCCTGATGCTGGATGTGGAGACCCTGCCCATTGCGCTGATGGGACGGGGGGAAGCCTATGACAAACGCCTGACCCTGCTGACCGACGCCGGCGCGGGCTGTTTGGACCTGTACCCCTTGCCCCCAGAGGGGGGGGATGATGCCTCTCTGTTGACCCGCCTTTCTGCGGGTGCCTATCGTTTGGTGTATATAGCGGGCCTGAGCGAGCCCGAAGCCCACCCCTATCACACCGCCGCCAAAGCCAACGGTGCGTGGGTGAATGTGGAGGACGTCAAGCCCCTGTGTGATTTTCACGTCCCCTCCCTGATGCGGCGGGGGCCCGTGATGATCACGGTGTCCACCGATGGTCAAGCGGCGGGCCTGTCCAAAGCCATCACCCAGCATCTGGGGCAAACGGTGTTCCCCGAGCCCTGGGCGCAACATTTCACAGACCTCGTCGCCCTACGCGCCCGCATGAAGGCTGAAGGGGCCAGCTTTGCTGAGGTGGCCAAGGCCCTGCGGGATGGGTTTGCGGGGGGGGTGGGTTCGGGTGGGTGAGGCGATACGGCCTTCCTTTGACTTTAGCTTGACGGGGCGTATACTCTCTATCTTAGGCAGCCAAGCCGATGATGGATAACATGTTGCAGGGGGGATGTATGACCGAAACACACGGGGCTATTGTTTTATTCAAAGAGCAAAAAATCCGCCGCACTTGGCATCAGGGTGCATGGTGGTTTTCTATTATTGACGTTGTGAATGCATTGGTAGAATCAAAAAATCCAAGGCGATACTGGTCTGATTTAAAAGGAAAAATTTGTGACGAGGATGGCTATGTTGAACTGTACGAAAAAATCGTACAGTTCAAACTGCCTGCACCTGACGGAAAAATGCGCGTGACAGATTGTGCCGACACCGAATCGCTGTTGCGGATTATTCAGTCGATACCATCGCCCAAGGCCGAACCGTTCAAGCGGTGGCTGGCAAAAGTAGGCTATGAACGCATTCAAGAAATCGAAAATCCTGAACTGGCGCAAGAGCGTATGAAACGCCTTTATGAGGAAAAAGGCTATCCCAAAGACTGGATCGACAAACGCCTGCGCGGTATGGCCGTGCGGCAGGATTTGACCGAGGAATGGAAACAGCGGGGCCTCACCAGCCAGAAGGATTACGCCATTCTGACGGCGGATATTTCCAAAGCCACCTTTGGCATGACCCCAACAGAATACAAAAAACATAAGAACCTACCGGAAAAATCGGGCATAAACCTGCGGGATCATATGACCGATTTGGAACTGATTTTCACCATGCTGGGCGAGAGAGTCACCACCGAAATTTCCGCCAAGGAACAACCCGAAGGCTTGGCAGACAACCGCCGTGTGGCCAAACGCGGCGGCAGTGTGGCAGGCACCGCCCGCAAACAAGCCGAGGCAGAACTGGGGCGCAGCGTAGTAAGCCATGAAAATTATTTAAACTTAACAACGACCAAAGCCGTCAGCGGTCAAAAAAAACGTGCAGCAGCGGGGATGGACAATGCATAAAACGGCTCTGGGCCATGGGATGCGGCCTGCGGGAGGGGTTTGCGGGGGGGGTGGGTTCAGATAGGTGAGGGGCGATTTTTTCTATCTGTCGTGTACGCTGCCATTGCCCCTATCCACTTGAGTCATTTTATAAAAAACAAAAATCCATTACGCACATAGAGCGGTAGCTGTTTGTAGAGCCTTTGGGTTTTGGAAGCCTTCAAGCACAGCCTCTTGCGCAACAAGCGCCTCAACGACGGCCTTAAACGCTCCGTGTTCCTCTCCATAGAGTTCAAGACACTCTTTGTCGCCTTCGCAATCCCGCTCCCTCGCCCGCCAATGTTCCAGTATACCGTCCCTCACCACCTCTAAATGCGGCACCAGTCTTAGTGGTAAATCGTCTCTTAACAGCGCCCGCTCTGTTACAAACAAAACTTTTGCAGGAAAGTTTGAGACGTTTTCTTCAAAATAGCTGTAAGAACCTCCATAAGATGCGGGTTGATATCTTTCATCACCTATGCGGGTAAATACACTGTCACAGTCCATGATGGACGCCTGACGGAGGGCACCTTGTATCTTGTTAAACTCCGGCAGATCAGCATTAACAATGGCTATTAGGGCTCTGTTTTCTCGGGAGATTCTCTGATATTTTTGGTAAAGTTGTGTGTTATCCCATCCTTTGGCCTCTATAACCTCCCGAAGATGGTTTTGAAAGGCGAGGGCATCCCGCCGTTGTTCTGGGCTGGCTGAAATAACCCCAGCCTCTATATCATCAATGACATTTTCAATCAGGAGCTCATATTGTACCATGTCATAATCAGAATCCAACGCGTTTATCAAACCGTTTGTATCGTTGAATTCGGGATGCTTAGAGAATGATACCTTTGGGCACCTCTAAAAACCCTGTCTAAG
>JBJTVN010000323.1:0-3637 GCA_046081225.1 Alphaproteobacteria bacterium | reverse complement strand
TACGCTTAATCTCTGACCCAGTGCCATGCTCGGTGTCCTTTCTACAGGCTTTTTTCAAACCCTGTATGGCACGCTTTCCCCCTTTTTCCTCTCACTTTCTACCAAATCAACCCAATCTATCTAATTTTGCAAGGGGCTCATAAAACAAAACAACCCACGCTTTTTACAGGGCTGTTCATTTCTATCCATCGTCATATCGGCGCTCGCCATCGCTCGCTGGGCCGGAATGACCCAAAATCGTTAGGTTTTGGCAGACCTAAACAGCCCTGCTGACCCAAAGTTCTGTGTGGAAACCTGTGATGGGCTTTGCTATAGTGGTGTCAATGGGTTTTGGGGGTCACCATGCGTCATATTGTGCTGGATACGGAAACGACGGGCCTCGATCCCGCCCACGGCCACCGTGTGGTGGAAATTGGGTGTGTTGAGGTTATCCATTACGTACCCACCGGCCGCGTGTACCATCAATACATCAACCCAGAGCGGGACATGCCCCAAGGGGCGTTTCAGGTCCACGGGTTGTCCGAATCCTTTTTAAAAAACCATCCCCCATTTCGGGAGATTGCCTTTGATTTTCTGGCCTTTGTGGGGGATGATCCCTTGGTGATTCACAATGCCAAGTTTGATATGCGTTTTTTGAATGCAGAGCTGTCTCAGCATGGCCTAACCCCTTTTCAAATGGAGCGGGCCATTGATACCGTGTCCCTCGCGCGGCGGAAATTCCCTGGGGCTCGTGCCAGTTTGGATGCCCTGTGTCAGCGGTTTGGCATTGATCTTTCCAAACGGCAAAAACATGGGGCGCTGCTGGATGCCGAGCTGCTGGCCGATGTGTATTTGGAATTGATGGGGGGGCGTCAACCCGATTTTGGCTTGGCGGGGGACCTTGGACAAAAAAGTTCAGATGGGGATGCTGGCCGGATGGCCTCTCAACGCCCCCTCAGGCCCGCCCGCACCTTTGGCCCCACCGAGGATGAAAAAGCCCGACACGCGCCCTTCATACAAACCATCAGGGGGGCGGCGTGATGTCTTATGTTCTTTATGTCTTGATGGGGTTGACGGTGTTGAGTTTGCTGGCCGGCTTGTTCTGCTTTGTGCGCCCGTCCCAGGCCGCCCGTTTCCAATCCAATAAAATTATGCAGGCCCGCGTCCTTTTTCAGGCGGCGGCTTTGTTGTGTCTGGCTGTGTTGTTGATGCGTTAGGTTGTTTATGGTGTCGCCCGATCCGGATATGCTGAGGATTTTGGTCTGCCCCGTAACGCGGGGGACCCTGCGTTATGACGGAGAGCACCAAGAGCTGATCAGCCTGCAGGCCAAACTGGCCTATCCCATCCGCAAGGGTATCCCCATCATGCTGCCCAGAGAAGCCAGACCCCTGACGGATGCAGAGGTGCAACGTTATGATATAACGGACGATTATGTCTGAAGATCAGGACGATTCCCAGAAAACCGAAGACCCCTCGCAGAGGAAGCTGGAACAGGCCAAGGAAAAAGGACAGACGGTCAATTCCAAAGAATTGTCCCACTTTTTCATCCTGCTGGGTGGGGCGTTGTCCCTGATGATTGTGATGCCGGCCCTCAGCACCCAACTGACCGATGCCATGACCCCGTTTTTGGGGCGCGTGCATGATATGGATGCCTCCGCCGAGGGCTTGCGGGACCTCTTTGTGGGCATTCTGCTGCGCGTGGGGATGGTGATGGGATTGTTTGCCGTTTTGATGCTGGTGGCGGGATTTTTGGGATCTTTCTTGCAGAATGGCTTTTTGTTCAGCACCCAAAGCATTACCCCGTCACTGGATAAAATTTCTGTGTTTAAAGGTTTTAAACGCATTTTCAGCATCAAATCCGTTGTGGATCTGGCCAAGAATCTGGCCAAGCTGGTGATTATCGGGGCCATCGTGTCGTCTTTGGTGATTCCGTTGTTTGGGGAAGAGATTACTCTGTTGCCCACCCTGTCGCTGGGGGATCAGATGCTGTATCTGCGGTATTATGCCCTGCGGATTCTGGGGGGGGCCATGGGGGCCATGCTGGTCATTGCAGGGGCGGACTATGCCTTTCAATTTTTCCAATTCCGCAAAGAGATGCGCATGACCAAACAAGAGGTCAAAGAAGAACACCGCCAAACCGAAGGGGACCCCAAAGTCAAATCCAAACTGAAACAAATTCGCCGCGAACGGGCCCGCCGCCGGATGATGGCCAAAGTCAAAGACGCCACCGCCATCATCACCAACCCCACCCACTATTCTATTGCCATTGTGTATGACAAAGACAGCGCCGCCGCCCCCACCGTGGTGGCCAAAGGGGTGGATGCCGTGGCCCTGAGAATTCGTGAAGAGGCCAAAAAACACGACATCCCCCTGGTGGAAAACCCCCCCTAGCCCGCGCCCTTTATCAGGTGGAGTTGGATCAGGAAATCCCCTTTGAACATTACGAAGCCGTGGCCAAAGTCGTGTCCTATGTTTTTAGCCTGAAAAAGAAAAAATCTTAGGGGCACGGCCTCACTACCGTACACTTTCATAAACACTCTTTAGGATCAGTGGGTTATTGATGGCATGGGGGTTATTTTTGAAGGCGTCTGCGAGGGTTCGCAGGCCGTAAGTGAAGAAAGAAAAAAGGTAAGCGTTCACGGTTTTTCGAAAGGGTATGGGTTTGATGGCATGCTGGATGAGGCCTTCTTTGATCGCAAGAGCGCTGGCCAGGGCCATGACGATGGCCAATTTTTTGCCCCTTTCTGGGTGCAGCAAATGACTGGTTTCCCAAGAAAAACCCGATGTTTTCTGGTTTTTGAACAGGCATTCGATGGTCCAGCGGATTTTGTAAAGGGGCAGCAGGTTCTCCGGCAAATCGGGGTCCGCCATCAAAACCAAAAAATCCCCATCGGGCAATTTTAACCCAACAGCGCGCCAATCATGGCCGTATAAACGCTCCTTCCAAGTCCGATATTCCCCGATTTTCAGGTCTCGCAATAAATTTTTAACGGGCACTTTCCCACCATTTTTGTGCCGCATCAATGTGTTATTACGAACGCGAATGCAGGGGCGGACCTGGTTTTCTTGTAACCAGACAAACCATTCTTTGCCCACAAATTCCCGATCTGCCAGCAAACAACCAATCCGATCCGCACCAAAAAGGGTGATAAAACGCCGCAATAAAGCCTTTCGATCTTCGGTATCCGAGTTTCCAGGCCTGAATAAATCTCTGATCAATATGGGAATTGCGTTTCCGTGATGGACGATGGCTAGGGTCAAAAAGTTTCGTTCTGTTTTGCCAAAGCTCCAATTTGTCCGATCGATCACCAGGGTCACAGGCCCAGAAATATCTAAAAAAGCTAGGATGCACTGGGCTGTACAGTCCCAAGTCAGGGCCCGATCCCACAAAAATCGGGAAATCCGTTTGATCCGAGATTCCTGCTGGGCGTTACCGCCAAATTGCTGCGCAATGGCCCATAATTGAGCCTTCTTCGCCCCCATAATCCCCCAAATCATGGCCAAAAAACACGCAATCCCAGGGCAATCGCATTAGAAATTGCATAATTCTAGGAGGAATTGAGGTTTCAGGAGGGCTTTACGCATGGTTCTTTTGATGGACATATTTTTTGGGCGTTTTTGGTGCAGGATATTCAGGGCCCATTTACGGATGAGGGC
>JBJTVN010000322.1:0-10367 GCA_046081225.1 Alphaproteobacteria bacterium | reverse complement strand
TTGTAAAGATTATAAACATTCTCAAACGTCGACATCCGTACGCCCTCAATCAGAGCACGACCCCGCATAACCATCCAAACCTCCCTTATGGAAAATAAATCCCCCATAAGATAATTCGGACATTTAACGTGCTAACTAATCAGACATATCACTTGTTGGTGACAGGGCATTGTGATTGGGCTTTGGCTTTATATGCCCCCTTGTCCTGTAAAAAATCTTCTGCAAAAACCTTGACCTGAAACGTTCGTGCGGTATTGTGGAAAAACATTTTTTTTAAATCCCTTGATTGTTTATGACCATCTCTTTTGAACCCCGTCGCAGCGTTGAACAGGTTGAAGAGGGGCATGATTTGGCCCCCAAATTTGACGAACACGGCCTGATGCCTGTGGTGACAACCTCTGCAGACACCGGCGAGGTTTTGATGCTGGGCTATATGAACGCTGAGGCCCTGAAAAAAACCATCGCCACAGGACAGGCCCATTATTACAGCCGCAGTCGCAAAGTTTTATGGCACAAAGGCGCCAGCAGCGGCCTGATTCAACACGTTACAGAAATGCGTATTGATGATGACCAGGATGCCGTGTGGCTAAAGGTCACCATCGGGGGCAACTTGGGGGAGGCCAGCTGCCACGTTGGCTATCGCAGTTGTTTTTATCGCAGCATCCCCTTAAAAACCGACGCAGACACCATCACGCTGACCTTTGAGGAAAGCCAAAAAACCTTTGACCCCGTGGCCGTTTATGGCGACGTTCCCAACCCCACCGTATTATAAAGGTTCTTTGTATGCCCCACCAAGGCCTTAACTTTGATGAACCCTTGCTGTTTGAGTTGCCGCAGGAATCCTGCGGTGTTGATCTGCCCCCCCCGCCCAAAGTGAAAGACCGTCTGGGGGGCATGACCCGCCTGAACCCCCCTGCCCTGCCCAATGTTTCAGAGCCTCGGGTGATCCGACACTTTACCCGTTTGTCCCAAAAGAATTTTTCCATTGATTCAGGATTTTACCCTTTGGGGTCCTGCACCATGAAACACAATCCCCGCTTAAACGAACAAACGGCCCGCCTGCCTGGTTTTGCCAATATCCACCCTTTGCAGGCCATCGATACGGTTCCAGGGGCCGTGGCCCTGATGGGGGAATTGTCGGATTTCCTGAAAAATCTGACGGGACTGAATCATGTGGCCCTGTCCCCTGCCGCAGGGGCCCACGGGGAATTGTGCGGCATGCTCACCATCCGCGCGGCCCTGCATCATCACGGCCACCACGAAAAAACCGTGGTTCTGGTCCCTGAATCTGCCCATGGCACAAATCCGGCAACGGCGGCAGCGTGTGGGTTTACAGTGCGCAACCTTCCCGCGGATGATCGGGGGCGACTGGATCTGCAGGCGTTTTACGAAACCCTGACCGATGATGTGGCCGCCATTATGCTGACCAACCCCAACACATGCGGTTTGTTTGAGGATGATATTGTCACTATGGCAAAGGCCCTGCATGCCAAAGGCGCCTATGTCTATTGCGATGGGGCCAACTTTAATGCATTGGCGGGGGTGGTTCGCCCAGGGGATCTGGGCGTGGATGCCATGCACATCAATTTGCACAAAACCTTCTCCACACCCCACGGGGGGGGAGGCCCCGGTAGCGGTCCCGTGGTATTTTCCAAAGCTCTCGCCCCCTTTGTTCCTTTGCCATGGGTTCTGAAGGATCAAGACGGCTATCAAATGATCAGCGCCCCCACAAACAAAGCCGCCCATGCGACGGGCCGTATCAAAGCTTTCTGGGGACAGTTTGCCACGTTTGTCCGCGCCTTAACCTATATGAAAAGTTTTGGCACAACGGGGATTGCTCAGGCCTCGAAAGATGCCGTTTTAAATGCGAATTATATACGTGCGGGGCTTTCAGATATCTTCACGCCCTCTTTTGCTGGCCCCTGTATGCATGAGGTTTTGTTTGATGAATCCAGCCTGAAACCCCTAGGCTTAACCACCATGGATGTGGCCAAAGGCCTGATTGACAAAGGCTTTCACCCCATGACGGTCTATTTCCCCTTGGTTGTGCAGGGGGCGATGTTGATTGAACCCACAGAAAGTGAATCCCAGCAGACCTTGGATGATTTTATGGCGGCCCTTCGGGATGTTGTGGCTATGTCACCGGAATCCCTGAAAAACGCCCCTGAACACACCCCGCGGCGACGTTTGGATGAAGTGCGTGCCGCCCGCACCCCTGTTTTAACAGCGCGGGCCCGTGCATAAGTCTCTTTTTAACCATCTTTATGCCATAGCTAAGGGATGAGTGATAAACGTGACCCCTTGCATGCCATTAAAAAAATTTCCCTGACGGAATCCGTCACCTTTGGTCAGGGGGATACGGTGGATTTTACCCATCCTCTGCCGTCTTTTTCCGTTAATTCCCATATCACAGCTTACGCCACGCAGAAACAAAGCGAAATTGCCTATGTGATGGCGACGCATCTGATGCCCAGGCTTTCCCTGATGGAGGCCCAAAGCAAAATTGAAAATGCCCACCTTCTTCAGGGCTATGCCACCCACCCCATTCGGATCCAAGAAAACCCCTTCAACCAAACCCTGATCATCGCGCAAAAACCAGGGGACATTTCTTTGGCTTCTAATGAGGCCAGACATTTTTTCCAAATTCACAAAAACGTGGCAGAATATCTGATTAAGCCCATTGTCAAAATCTTACGGGAGTTTGAGCAGCTGAATTTAACCCACCGTGCCATCCATCCCGAAAGGCTCACCTTCGATGACCTGTCTTTTCAAAATGTCATCCTCGGGGCTGGGTTTTTAACCCCCCCTGGGTTTTTGCAACCCGCCTGCTATGAACCGCTGCAAACCTGTCTTGCCGAACCCACAGCCCGTGGGGCCGGTCACCCCAGCTATGATCTGTATGCCCTTGGCATGACCGTTCTTTCCTTATTCAAAGAGCCCAAGGCTTTGCAAGCCCTAGCCTCTACAGAAGCCAATAAACGACGACTCAGCGAAGGCAGCTACTCTTTTTTCATGGAAAAACAAATGTTTTCAGAGAGAATCACCGAGTTGCTTAAGGGCTTGATTGGTGATGATCCCCATCAATGCTGGACTTTGGACGATTTGGAGTCTTGGGCTGATTTTAACAAAGTCAACGCCCGTTATCGTCCCCCCCAAAAAATGGCAACCAAACCCTTTGTGTATGAAGGTCAAGAGTATCATAGCCCCTCCCTCCTTCTGCATCAAATCGGCACAAATTGGACTGGGGCCCAAGAGGTTCTGTTTTCCGAAGACTTCCGTGTTTGGATGCGCCGCAATGCAGGCAAGCAGGACAACAGCATAGGTCTTGAAGAGGCCAAGGTCTCTGCCTCCCGCGCTGAGGCCTCCATCCGGCAGGATGCGATTGTTTCCTATTGTCTTATGGCTTTGAATCCCGAAAGTCCGTTTTACTTCAAGGGAACGGTTATGTGTTTGGATGGTGTGGGGGATCATTTGGCAGCTTATTTTTATGATCCCCAAAAACGCTCTGATATCGCGGCTTTTCTCAGCAACAAAGCGGCTTTGTTTTGGCTTTCGTTAAAAGAAGAAAAATCCCCCCAAGCGCTGCGTTTTAACAAACTCTATCAAGAAGCATCTAATTTTTTATCCAAACGCGGCATGGGTTTTGGTATTGAACGCTGCCTTTATGAAATCAATCCCCATATCCCCTGCCTCAGCCCCCTGATCAATCAAGTTGCCCTTTATGATCGGAGCGATATGCTCAAAGCTCTTGATTATTATGCTGCCCACAATGCGGGGAAACTTGCCCCAAAACTGCCCATAGATCGCCATCTGATGGCCTATGCTGCGGCGCATTATGATTTTATGAAAGATGATTTTCTCAATAGCTTTCCGGATGAACGAGCCCCCAAAGAACAAAAAATCATCGGATGCCTTCGTTTTCTTTCTTTAATTGAAAAAAATACCCAACCCCCTACTTTGAAAAACCTATATTGCTGGGTGCACGAGCTGAGTTTAGAAAGCGTTGGAATTTACCGATCCAAAAAACGGCGGGACATTGTCAGAAAATTGCTGGAATCCCAACGCAGCCCCTGTCCCATTGATCGATTGTTGGATTGGGTGGACAATACCACCGAAAAAAAACGCGATATGGATGAATTTATGGATGCCAAAAAGCATCACCTCTACACCGTCCATAAAATCAGAGATTGGCAGTTTAAACTGGACAATATCCGCAGGGTATCTCAGGATATTTGCGATAACTTTTCAATTTTACTGGCCTCTCTGGCCAGCCTGTTTGTGGCCGCCCTCTATCTGTTTGTTTAGAAACCATGGATTTTTTATGTCAAAAGATAAAAAGCCCCGTAAAACGACCAACCATAAAAAACGCAATCAGATTGCCAAAATTTTCTTTTTTCTTCTTTTTTTAATGGTCGGCGCTGTGTCTTTTGCGGCGTTTGTTATGGCCCTTTTCGGGGCCCTGCCAACGATGGCAGCATGGTACTATGATAAAAATCCCAGAAAATCCTTAGGATACACTGTGGGCTTAACCAACACCACCTGCATTTTTCTGATCATTAAAGATCTTTTGCCCATGGGACAGCATTTGACACAGGCGATGTCCTATTTACAAAACCCCTGGTATTGGTTCATCATTTACATGGGCGCTGCCCTTGGGTATGGCATCCACAACCTAACCCCCAAAATTGTGATCAAAACGTTGCGCTGGAACTTTCAGGGAAAGATCAATGACCTCAAACGCACCCAAGACCAGCTGTTGCAGCAATGGGGACGGGATGTGGTGGGGGAGTAGCTGAATCATGCATTCATCCTCACCGACCACAATCCTTGTAACCGGCGGCGCTGGCTATATCGGGTCCCATGTGGTTTTGGCCCTGTGCGAAGCGGGACACCATCCTGTTGTTTTGGATGATCTGTCCAACGGCAGCCCCAAGGCCCTTTTGCCCCATGTCCCATTTTATGAAGGCAAAACGGGGGATGCAGCCGTTTTTTCTGCGTTGCTCAAAAATCATCCCCCAAAAGCCATCATCCATTGCGCGGGATCGATTGTTGTTTCAGAGTCCTTTGAAAAGCCTCTGCTGTATTATCAAAACAACACACAAGAGGGGCTTGTGTTGCTCAACATGGCCCAGAATGCAGGGATACGCCATTTTCTTTTTAGTTCTACCGCTGCTGTTTACGGGCATCCTGAAAGCCTGCCCATTCCTGAAACCGCGCAAACAAAACCCATCAGTCCCTATGGACGTTCCAAATTGGTGTTGGAGTGGGCTTTGCAGGACCTTGCCTTGGCCGATCCCACATTTCGTTATGGCTGTTTGCGTTATTTTAATGTCGCGGGGGCTGACCCTGACATGCGGTTGGGGCAAAGGGGGAAAATCAGCACCCATCTGATCAAAATGGCGGCAGAGGCCGCTTCGGGAAAACGAAAAACGCTGTCCATCTATGGCACCGATTACCAAACCCCTGATGGTACATGTGTTCGGGACTATGTGCATGTATCGGATCTGGCGCAGGCCCATCTGCGCCTTTTGGATTATTTATTATGCGGCGGGGACTCTCAGATTCTCAACGTCGGTTATAATCAGGGGTTTTCTGTCAAAGAGATTATTGACGTTATGCAATCCCCTCGGTCATTTCCCGTCGAAGAGGCCCCCAGACGCCGCGGTGACCCCGATTGTCTGGTGGCAGATGCCACACGCTTGCGCCGTTTGTTGAACTGGCAACCGCGTTATCACGATATTCAAACCATTTGCCAACACGCCTTGTTATGGGAGGAGCGTTCATGACTCCTGAAGTCACCATCGTCATGCCCTGTCTGAATGAAGCCGAAACTTTAGCCACCTGCATCAAAAAAATTTTTGACACCCTACAATCCCAAAACATTTTAGGGGAAGTGATTGTGGCAGACAACGGATCCACCGATGGATCACAAAAAATTGCTATGGATATGGGGGCGCGTGTTGTGCCCGTCCCCCGTCGTGGCTATGGGGCAGCCCTTCAGGGTGGGATTGCCGCGGCTTCTGCACCCTATATCATTATAGGCGATGCCGATGACAGTTACGATTTCCGAGAAATCCCCCGCTTTGTTGAGGCCCTAAGACAGGGACACGATTTTGTGATGGGTTGTCGATTCCCCGCTGGGGGCGGGGAAATCAAATCGGGGGCCATGCCATTTTTACATCGTTATCTGGGCACACCTGTTTTAACAGCCTTGGGACAAATTTTTTTTCATCATCGCTTTAAAGATGTCAATTGTGGCATGCGGGGTTTTACCAAAACCGCCTTTGAATCCATGACATTACAATCGGATGGCATGGAATTTGCCAGTGAAATGGTGGCCCGAGCTGCCATGCTGAATCTGAAATCTTGCGAGGTTCCGGTCACTTTGCATCGGGATGGGCGCTCTCGTCCACCACATCTGAGAACATGGCGAGATGGTTGGCGGCATTTAAAATTCATGCTGCTTTTATGTCCTCGGTGGCTATACACAATACCAGGGCTCTTTTTATCCTTTTTAGGGGGGCTGATAACGATCATTTTGACCATCACACCTGTTTCTATACAGGGCATTACTTTGGACATTCACACACTGATGGTGTCTCAGATGATTTTGTTTTTGGGGCTTCAGATTTTACTTTTTGGGCATCTTGCCTCTTTTTATGCGGAACAAAACCAATTGATCCCTGCATCTCGCCAAAAACCATGGGCCAATCCTGTGGAATCGGGGGCTCTCTGGGGAATCCTGCTCATGGGGTTAGGGGTAACTGGGCTGATTTATACATTCGCCTTATGGCGAGATGCAGGATTTGGATCCTTGGAAACATCCCAAACCTTACGGGTGTTCAGCGTGTCCATTTTTGGAATCATTTTGGGATTAGAGCTTATTTTTGTTGGATTCTTATTTGGATTGTTTGATCTGATGGGAAACAGAAACAAACATCACACCCCCTGAATCATCTGCGTATCCACCAAATCCCGATACAGGGAACAGCGTTCATACAAATCGGGGTGGCGTCCGCTGTCAACGATGCGGCCTTGGTCGATGACCAGAATGCGGTCCATGGTTTGGACGGTGGCCAAACGATGGGCGGCGATCAAAACGGCTTTGTCTTTCCAGTCGGTGGTGAGTATGCTGAGAAAATGGGCCTCGGACAGGCCATCTAAGGACGCCGTGGGCTCATCCAGCAACACAATATCGGCATCCTTGAGAATAGCACGGGACAAATTGATCTTTTGTTTTTGACCACCCGACAAATGCAGACCCCGCGGCCCCACTGGTGTATCAAACCCCTCGTGGTGGGATGCCACAAAGGGGCTTAAATGCACATGATCCGCCGTTTTTTTCAAGGTCTCCCCTGAACAAGATGCAGACAGAGTGATATTGTCTTTCAAACTGGCAGACATCAAAAAGGAATCTTGGGGGACATAGGCAATGGCGCGGCGCAGATCCTGAACCGCCAGATCCTGAATCGGCACCCCCGCCAGCGTTATGTGGCCCGATTGGGGAGCATAAAAGCGCAGCAGCACATCAAATAAAGAGGTTTTTCCCGCCCCTGACAGCCCCACCAAAGCCACATGCTCCCCCGCCTTCAGGGTGAAGGACATCCCCTGCAAAATGGGACGATCGGGAAATTTGGGATACGCCAGATGCACATCAGAAAACACAACTGGCACCGCAGGATGAGGCAAAGGTGTGGGCGATGGGCGATCCACCAAGGCCGGCGGCGCATCCCGCAGGTAAAACAAACGCTCGGCGGCGGCGGCGGCCTTTTGCAATTCCCCCCCAATATCACTGAAGGCGTTCAGGGATCCAGCCAGCACCAAGGCATAAAACAAAAAGGCGGACAAATCCCCCGTGCTCAGGCTGCCCCGCTGCACCTGCACGGCGCCAATCCAAAGGACACCCACCACAGACACCAAAACAATCAAAATAATCAGGGATGTCATCAAACCCCGCCGCGCATTGCGGGTCACGGCGCGGGCAAACAGGGTGTGAATCAATCCTTGGTAACGCTCATAAAGGACGGCCTCTTGGGTATAGGCCTGCAGGGTTTTTAGGCCGTGCAAAGATTCCTCAACAAAATCCGTACAATCCGCATGACATTGTTGTACGGCGCGGCTTTGTTCCCGAATGCTGCGCCCAAAAACGGCCAAAACGCCAAAAATCAGGGGCACCATCAACACAATAATCAACGCCAGCTGCATACTGGTGATAAACAAAAAGACAAAGCCCCCCACCACCATAATGCCATTACGCACCGCGATGGGAATCACCGTGCTGACGACCGTTTGCAGCAACGTCAAATCATTGCTCAGGCGCGAAAGGGTTTGCCCCACGGAAAGGGTTTCAAAAAACGGCGGGGACTGGCGCAAAAGATTTTTCACCACATCGGCACGCAGGCCCAGAACAAAGGCCTCCCCCAACCATGAAACACCGTAGGCACGCAGAAAACTGGCCACAGCCAAGGCCACCACCAAGGCCATCAGGCCCAAACTGGCCGGCATCATGGACACACCCGCGGCGGCGTGCAGCCCCTTATCCACAAAATGACGCAGCGCTTGCCCCAACAGCAGCACAATGGCCGATGTCACAACCACCGCCAACGCCGCCAGAAAGAAACGCCCGCGATGGGGACGAAGATAGGGCCAAACCTGAGAGACAACAGAAGAAAGCTTGGCTTTGGGTTGGCGCACAGAATGGCCTTTGCTTGGGGGAGAAACAGCCTTTTGTACCTTGGGGCTTATCCTTGCGCGGATTCCGCTTTCAGCAAGTCGGCACGAAGGGTTTTAAAGCGATCCGACAAAACGCTGGGACAGGCTTTTTTCAAATAAGCATCCAGACCGCCCACTTTGTCCAAGGTCCGCAAAGCATGTGTGGACAAACGCACGGAGAGGGAGCGCTTTAGCCCCTCGATCCGCAGGACTTTGGTCACCAAGTTGGGCTGAAACACACGCTTGGTTTTGTTGTTGGCGTGGCTGACATTGTTTCCCACCAAAGACCGTTTTCCGGTTAATTCGCAAACCCGTGACATAACCCATCACCCTAAAAAAATTTCAAAGAGGACCGTTTATAGGGGATTTTTTTCCACAATTCAAATGAAAAAATCACATCGCCCCTTTTGGGGGGTCAAAGGTTGGGGGTGCCCAAGCGAGCCTCCAGCGTCATCATGCGTTTTTCCAGGGCGGATAGGCGATCCAAAAGTTCCCTCAACGACCCCTCAACCCCAGAGACAGGAGGGGCACTGGGGGCCTGAGCGGCCATCCACGTGCGCATGACCGTTTGCCAGAACAGCATGGCGTCATTCCGGGCCTGCTGAGTTTCCGGTTGGCTGCGCCATTGATCCGTATAGCCCGGCATCAGGGCCATCAGGTCATAAAACGGGGATTTCGGGGGGGGCTGCATGGTGATCTTTCCATTCACAATACTTGATATAGGATAGCAAGGGAAACAAGCCCGCGCACAGGGCAATGGTGAGGCCATACACCCCCTCTCGATACCCCCTGCGTCGCACATAGCATTGAAAAAAACGGGTAAAAAACCGTCGTATGTTGGGCAGCAGTGTATAGGATTGTCCCGTATCCAACATATCCAAAGCCTTAGCTGATGTGTATCGATTCAGCCGCAGCACCATATCCCCGATATGATCGTCCACATAATGGGCATATCCGTGTTTCAGACGGGGCCCTGCTTTGCCTGTCAGAGTGACCTGAGGATGCACCCGTTGATCATGCCAAATTTTGCACCCCTTTTTAAACAACGCCCAATCGTTACGCACGCCAAAGGACCCGCCCCATCCGTCCTTGACCAAACGCTTCCCCACATAATTATTCACAGGGATTAAAAAGCGATCCGCCTGAGGGTTGGCTGCAATCACGTCCCGCATTTCCAGCGCCAGAGCCTCTGGGATATGCTCATCCGCATCAACCTCCAGAATCCACGGCCCCTGACAGGCATCAATGCCTGCGTGACGGCGGGGGCCTTCCCGCTCCCAAGCGCCCTCAACAATGTTGGGCGTAAAGCGCAGGGCAATGTCCTTGCTGTCATCGGTGCAGCGATCCAAAACCACAACAATCTCATCACAAAATCCCAGACGCGACAGACACCCCGCCAGACGGGCTTCCTCGTTATGGGCAACAACCAGGGCAGACAAGAACATGATGAAATCATCGGCGCAGAAAGAGGCAGGATACACCAAACCCAAAAAATGGGACAGGGGAAAAGAAAAGGAATCCAGGGCAATCGCATTAGAAATTGCATAATTCTAGGAGGAATTGAGGTTTCAGGAGGGCTTTACGCATGGTTCTTTTGATGGACATATTTTTTGGGCGTTTTTGGTGCAGGATATTCAGGGCCCATTTACGGATGA
>JBJTVN010000321.1:0-2457 GCA_046081225.1 Alphaproteobacteria bacterium | reverse complement strand
TATCGTTTTCGTCATTCCGGCCCAGCGAGCGCCCCGATGGAATCCAGCGCCAGTGCCAAAACGCGAAGCGTTTTGCTCCTTGTGTTCAAAATACAAAGCAAAAGGCTATGCCTTTTGACAGATGCGCTGGATACCGGATCTGCATTCGCTAACGCTCATTTGTCCGGTATGACGATGCTGTTGTTGGGTGATCAAGGCCCCCCTACCCCGCTGGCCTGACGGTATAGGGATGCTGGTTTTGCCATTGGGCGGCAAAGGCCATCAGGGCGGGGTCCAGATGCGTGGGCAGGATGATTTGGATGGTGATGACATAATCCCCCACGGTGCCGCCTGCTTGGCGCAGGCCCTTGCCTTTCAGGCGGAACATGCGGTGGGAACTGGTGTGGGGGGGGATTTTTAGGGACACATCCCCCTGCGGGGTGGTGATGGTGATGCGGGTGCCGGTAATGGCCTCCCCCAGGGCCAGAGGCAGCATGGCATGCACATCCGCCCCTTGGGTTGTCAGGGTGTCCTCTGTCACCACCACCCGTGCCACCACAGGGCCGTCGGATGTTGACATTTTCAGCAAATCCCCATGCCGCGCCCCCTTGGGCACAGAGATTTTCAGGGCCTTGCCCTCTTTCCAGACAACCGTGATTTTGCCCCCCTCCTGACATTGCCGCGCTGATATGGGCACATCCAGATGTTTGGGATCGGGGGGCGGCGGGCTTTCCTTTTTCCACGAAAACGATGCCCACAAAGAGCTTTCTTCTTTAGGGGCCGGTTTGGCTTTGGGGGGGGCTTTCGGCTTGGCTTTGGGATTCAGGCCTTCATCATAAAGGCGCCGTTTTTCCGGATGATTCAGCGTTTCATAGGCGTGACCCAAGGCCTGAAACCGCTCTGTTGATCCCTGCGGGGCATCGGGGTGGTGCTGGCGGGCCAAGCGGCGATAGGCCTGTTTGATCTCCTCAGCAGAGGCTTTGATACCGACCCCCAAAACATCATAATGGGTCTGCATAAATCCACCCTATCGTTTTCAAAACGGCGCAGGGACCCGCCCCCAAAACGGACAGTCGTTTTTGGGGTTATTGATCCCTTTTGGCCTTCACCACAACAAACGCCATGTCCACAGAATCCTGACGGGTGAATGACCGATCAATGGTGACAATCCGATCCGGCTGAACACCAAGGGATTCAAGAAACGCACCCACACGGTCCATACGGGATTGCCCCACGGCTCTGGCTGCGTTGGGTGTCCCCTTGGGGCCTATGGAGGCCGAACCATAGAGTACAACCAGCTCTTCGGGCTTCAGTGTGGAAACACGGTCCTGCAAATCCACCTTGCTTTGACGGGGCAACGCACTGCTAAAGGCAGGGAAGTCAATGCGCAGCGACATGCTGAGGTTGTCATAGCTTTTTTCCAGCATCTGGCGGGTTTTCTGGCGACGCTCTTCATTGGACATCACCATTTTTGTGGGTTCTTTTTTACGGAGTTTCTTTTTGGTGTGCCGCTTGCTCAGCGTGGCTTTGGGCTTGGTTTTGGCTTTTGGCGTAACGACCGCTTCTTTCACCACGCTGGGGGCGGGGGATTCGGCCTCAGCCTTGATGGGCTCTGGCGTTGTCACAGGGGCTGCGGGCTGTTCAACGGTTCTGTCTTCGTGAACAGGGGCAACAGGGGCAACAGGGGCCACCACAGGGGCAGGCTTGGCAATCTCAGGGGCTTTGGGGGCTTTGATTTCGGTTTTGGAGGGCACATCCGCAGGGGGGGTGATCATGTTGGGTTTGGCCACCACGGATTTTGGGGGTGTGGGTTCTTGTTTGGGCGTTTCAGCCGGTATCATCTGCGTGGGCAAAACCCGCACAGGGGCCACGGGTTTGGGCTCAGGGGTCTGCACAACAGGGGCCTGAGGTGCTTTGGGTTCAGGCTGCGCCCCACCAAAAAGTGGTTCGGGCTTGGGCATTGCTGCTGGTTTGGCTGGGGATGCCACTGCAGGGGCGGGCGCCGGCGAAGGCGTGGGTTGCTCTTTTTGATCTTGGGGCTGATCCCCCGACTTTGGGGGCTGGTTGGTGAACCCAAACAGCGTATCTAAAGAAGGGTCCTCAGCCGCTTTTGCCGTAGGGGACATGGAAAAAATCGAAAGCGCGATCAGAGACAGAAAATAACGCATATAAAAATGAAACCCTTAGACAGTTTGACTATAAAAAAAATTTATTAAAAAAAACCTTATCAGATTTGGAAAAGAAAAGATAGAATTTTTTTTTCAAAGTGCCTTGAACCATTGACGCGCCTTTAGGCTTTGATAATATCCTTTCCACCTTCAAAACGCTTGGGATATTTTCCCAAGACAAAAGCCCCAACATAAAGGAATGGCTTTGATGACACAGTTTCAAGAGTACATCGGTCTTTTGCCCCAGGATTCTCTGCACACGCAGCCCAGCTATCTTCGTCTTTATCGTGCCTATTTGTCCCAAGTCCCG
>JBJTVN010000320.1:0-4959 GCA_046081225.1 Alphaproteobacteria bacterium | reverse complement strand
GATTCTGGCCTTTGGGCTGTATCAGGTGGTGGAAACCAACATTTTTTTGCCCATGCCCATGCCGGTGTCAAAAATGGTGTCAATTTTTTCCATGATTCTGGTGATGTGTGTGATGTCAGGGGGCTTGGCCATGCAAAAACTACGCTCGGTGGATCCGGCGGAAATGTTTTAAAGTATCGCTTTAAAACCAAAATCTTAATCAATTGTACATCCCCGTGATTTTGCTCTATAGTTCAGCCTTCGCAGTCCACATTTTTTTAAAGGATTCTTGCCATGTCTGTTTCCTCCTACACCCTGACGGCCCGCACCCTGCATTGGGTGATGGCGATTTTGATGATCCTGATGCTGGCGGCCGGTCTGGTCATGAGCGATATCGAAGATCCCGCCCTGAAAGGCACCGTTTACGGCCTGCACAAAGCCACGGGGATTTTGGTGTTGTTTCTGGCCGGTGTTCGGCTGTTATGGCGCTTTTCCCACGCTGTGCCGGCTATATCCGCCGCTTTGCCGCAGTGGCAACGCTGGGGGGCCCGTCTGGCGCATTGGGGCCTTTATGGGGTGATGTTTATGCTACCCCTGAGCGGATGGTCCATGTCCTCCGCCGCTGGTTATCCCGTGTCCTTTTATGGATTGTTCACAGTGCCAGACTTGGTGGCCAAGAGCAGCGATTTGGCAGACATCCTCAAAGACATCCACGAAGTTTCTGCCAATGCCTTCATCGCTCTGCTGGTGGCCCATCTGGGGGCGGCGCTGTATCACCACTTGATTTTGCGTGATGATACGCTGCGCCGGATATGGTTTCGGTAAACGATAGGGCGAGGAACGCTAATTAATCAGGGCATCGGTGCTGATTAACCGCCACTTTGTTCCATCGCTGTACACAACGCGGGCCCCTACGGCGGTGTTGGTCACAAAAATCACCCGCCCCGCCGGAGACGCCGCCGGCAGCGTGGCCAACGTATACGAAGGCAACGCCACAGGATCGCTGCTTTTGGCCGTGGTCTGAATCCACGTTGTGCCGGTGTGGGTATAGGCCGCCTGCTCGTCCGCCACCCACACCGTCCACCCTGCCAAAGGGGCATAGAATCGCCATGTATTGCCCAAACGCTGGGCCACCTTTCCGCCTTGGCTCGCCCAATCGCCCGTGGGGGCAGGAGAGGCAGGCAACAAATACAATTGACCCTCCACAGGATTCACAGGCGGCGCAGACACCGTGCGTGTTTGCACCGTTGTCATGACGAGGGCATCCAAACGATTCAGGGCCTCCGCATGGGTGACCTCTTTCTGGGCCTGCTGCGTTTCAATATAAGGAAGCAAAAGACGTGGTGTTGGCATAAAAAAATCCTTTCCAAAAGGGGTTAAAAATAAATCACCGCAGGGCGCAAAACCCCACGTTTATGGGCACAAAAAGGGAAGGGGGGGGGAGAAAGAGCGATTAAAACACAAAAAGGCAGGGCAGGGGGGTCAACACCCATAACCCAAAGGACCGTTCGTTAGAAAAACAGCCATCCTAATGATTTTTCATACCATTTTTTATAAACCCTGTAAAGGGGGCCCAGCGTGTTTCCCGATAATATAAAAACACCCCGAAGGGGATCAGACCAAGGACGCTATCGGGTATCCCTCACCCCACAAACCCATAATGCCCCAACCATCGGCCATCGTTTTGGAAAAACATGCGTAAATCGCTGATGCCGTATTTCAACATCGCCAGACGTTCAACGCCCAGGCCAAAGGCAAAGCCTTGGTGATGGGCAGCATCCACGCCGCAGGCGGTCAGCACGTTGGGATGAATCATGCCGCAGCCCAGGACCTCTAGCCAGTCGTCGCCCTCCCCAATCAAAAAGCCGCTGGCATCGCGGCGACAGCGAATGTCCACCTCGGCAGAGGGTTCCGTAAAGGGGAAATAGCTGGGACGGAAACGGATATCCACCCGATCCCGCTCAAAAAAATCCGCCAAGAAGGTTTCCAGGCACCCCCTGAGATGGGCCATGGTGATGCCGTCTTCGATAACGACCCCCTCCACCTGATGAAACATGGGGGTGTGGGTTTGATCGGAATCACAGCGATAGGTCCGGCCCGCAGCCAAAATCCGCGCTGGCAACGTGGCCCCTTTCAGGGCATGAATCTGCACGCACGATGTATGGGTGCGCAGCAGCATGGGGTTTCCCTTGGCATCCGCTTGATCCACATAAAAGGTATCGTGCATCTGCCGCGCAGGATGATGGGGGGGAAAGTTCAAGGCACCGAAATTGTGTTCGTCATCCTCAACATCCGGCCCGTGGTGCAACACAAAGCCTTGGCGGGCAAATAGGGCCACAATATCCTCTAGGGTGCGGCTGATCGGGTGACGACGCCCCAACCCCGTGGTGACAGGCGGCAGGGTCATATCCAAAGCTTGGGCCGCGATCTGGGCCTGCAGGGCTTTATTTTTTAAGGTTTGAGCCCGTGCGGCAATGGCCTCTTCAACGGTGATTTTAACGGTGTTCAGGGCCTGACCAGCGGCACGTTTATCATCGCCAGACAGATCCCGCAGGGCCGCAAAGGCCGCTGTTAGGGATCCTTTTTTTCCGAGGGCCGACACACGCAGGGCCTCAAGCCCCTCCAGATCGGAGACTGTGGCCAAGTCTGCCAGCAGGCGATGCCGCAAAGCCTCAAGATCTCCCAGCGCAGCAATGCCTAGCACACCCATCCCTAGCCTTAGGCCGCAGCAGCGGCGGATTTGTCATTCAACGCCTTCAACGCCGTTTCCACAACATGGGCAAAGGCATCGGGGTTGTGAATGGCCAGCTCGGAAAGGGCTTTGCGGTCCATGACCACATTGGCGGCTTTTAACCCTGCGATAAAATCAGAGTATTTCAAACCCTGCGCCCGCACAGCGGCATTGATCCGCTGAATCCACAGGCTGCGGAAGGTCCGTTTTTTGTTGCGACGGTCGCGATACGCGTACTGGCCAGCTTTTTCAACGGCCTGAACAGCGGTTCTGAAACAACTTTTGCGGCGGCCATAGTATCCTTTGGCTGCCTTGATCACCTTTTTGTGGCGGGCATGGGTGGTGGTACCGCGTTTGACATGGGCCATGACAAGAGTCTCCTGATCTTCAGAAATTACAGATACGGCATGAAAGGACGGACGATTTTGGCGTCACAATCCTTTAGAACCATATTTTCCCGCGTTTGACGTTTCATTTTGGAAGAGCGACGACGCAGGTTGTGACTCTTGTTGGCGGGATACGCGGTGATTTTACCGGTTCCCGTGACTTTAAAGCGCTTTTTGGCGCTGCTTTTGGTTTTCAGTTTGGGCATTTGATCCTCGAGGTGGTTTTCAGGTTAAGGTTGGCTGGGCATGCCCGTGAATGTTTCCATCCACCCGCCGCAGCGCAACACTAGGGATAGTGTTCTTAGCAAAAACCCTTTACATCTGCAAGGATATTTTGTTTCATCCGCCCATGAATCCATTGCCGCTTAAAACTGTTTTTCTCAAGTCCATTTGTTGATCCGTGTTATGGCCAAGTCCACCCCTGAACAACTCGCCGCTGCCCTGCGCCAGAATCTGCGCCGCCGGAAAAAGGCGGGGACTGCCTCGGTGCCGTCAACGCCCGCCTCCACCCCCTCCATCCCCCCTTCTCAGCAGAAACGATCATGAGCATTCTTCCCGATCACTGGATCCGCACCCAAGCCCAAGAAAACAACATGATCAGCCCCTTTGTGGAGAAACAAACCCGCGTGGGTGTGATTTCCTATGGGTTATCCTCATATGGGTATGATGCCCGTGTGGCGGATGCGTTTAAAATTTTCACCAACGTGGATGCGGCCACCATTGATCCGAAGGATTTTTCCCACACATCCTTTGTGGACCGCAAAAAAGATGTGTGCATCATTCCGCCCAACAGTTTTGCCTTGGCCCACACCGTGGAGTATTTTCGCATTCCCAGCGATGTTTTGGTGATTTGTCTAGGCAAGTCCACCTACGCCCGCTGCGGGATTATTGTGAACGTTACCCCGCTGGAGCCTGGATGGGAAGGCCACGTCACCATCGAGATTTCCAACACCACCCCCCTGCCAGCCAAGATCTATGCCAACGAGGGGATTTGCCAGTTTCTCTTCCTGAAAGGCGATTCCCCCTGCGAGGTTACCTACGCGGACCGCTCCGGCAAATACATGGGCCAAACGGGGGTGACGCTGCCGAAGTTGTGACGGCGATGGGGGAGGGGGGCTAAAACGCAGTATACAGCCCCAACAACGCCCGCACCAGGGCGCGGCGGTTGACGCCGTATTCAGGATCGTTAACCCGCAGGGCATCCAGCATGGCATTCACCGATGGGGATAGGGACACAAGGGCCTTCAAGCGCTGGGTCTCCGCATCCGCCGTCACGGGATGCGTCATGGGGGGCAGGGCTTTCATGCCTTGATAAACCTGCTTTTCCAGGGGGTCCAGCAACAAAGCCTCATCCACCGTGGCCGTATCGTCACCGCATAACCCCCTCAGGCGGGTAATGGTGGCCTGCAAGGTTTCGCGGTGCGGAAAGGCCGCCAAAGCCTTGGCCTTAATGGCCAGCCATGACAGGTCCACGGCGGTGTCTTGGGGCAAGATAGTTCGGATGATGTCCAGCGGAATATCAGCGTTTTCTGTTAAAAGCGTGATGGCTTTGTCCAAAAGAAACGCCTGAACATCTTGGAAAATGGCATCTACAAAGGGCTTTTGGGATTCAGGATAATGATGCATCGTGGCGGTGTTTTTCACAACGGCCAAATCAAACGCAGGAACCACAGGATTCCCCACCACCAACCCCACAATCCCGTACGCCAAACGACGCAGGCCGTAAGGGTCTTTGCTGCCCGTGGTTTTTTCCCCAGCGGCAAAGAAACTCAGCAAGCTATCCAAACGATCCACCAAAGCAAGAGCGGTGGCCAACGGAAAATCCCCCCAAAACCGCGACGACAATTGGGTGGAATAGGGTTC
>JBJTVN010000319.1:0-8755 GCA_046081225.1 Alphaproteobacteria bacterium | reverse complement strand
AGCTCTTCCTCCACACCCAAGGCCCGCAGGACGTAGGAAGGTTCCAAAGAGGCGGAGGTACAGGCGGACCCCGAAGACACCGCCAGATCCTTTATGGACATCATCAGGGATTCCCCCTCAACAAAGGCAAAGCTGATGTTCAGGTTGCCTGGGATACGCTGTTGTTTATCCCCATTGATGTGCAGGTCTGTTAAATCTTTGGTTAAGAGGCTTAAGAAAAGATCACGATATGAGGTGAGGCGCGTGTTTTCCGTGGCCATTTCGGTTTTGGCCAGACGGCAGGCCTCGCCCAAGCCCACACACAGGGGGGTGGGCAGGGTGCCTGAACGCATGCCGCGCTCTTGGCCGCCGCCGTGGATCATGGCGGACAGACGCACCCGCGGGTTGCGGCGTCGCACGTACAGCACCCCGATGCCTTTGGGGCCATAGAGTTTGTGGCCGGAGAGGCTGAGCAGATCAATGTTCATGGCCTCAACATCCAGCGGAATTTTTCCTGACGCTTGGGCCGCGTCTGTATGAAAGAAGATGCCGCTCTCTCGGCAGAGTTTGCCAATGTCGGCCAGCGGTTGAATCACCCCAATTTCATTGTTCACGGCCATAATGGACACAATGGCCGTTTGGTCCGTCAGGGACTGGTCCAGCAGGTCAAGATCAATCAGGCCATTGTCCATGACGGGCAGATAGGTGACCTGAAATCCGTCTTCCTCCAGATGGCGGCAGGCATCCAGAACACATTTGTGTTCCGTGACACAGGTGACGATATGGTTTTTTTTGCCTTTGTAAAACATGGCCACACCTTTCAGGGCCAGGTTGTTGGATTCGGTGGCACCGGAGGTAAAGATGATATCCTTGGCCTCTGCCCCGATCAAATCGGCGATTTGTTCACGGGCCATCAGGGTGGCCTCTTCCGCTTCCCATCCATATTCATGGTTGCGGGAATGGGGATTGCCAAATTTTTCGGTAAACCACGGGATCATGGCCTCCACCACTCTGGGGTCACAGGGGGTTGTGGCCTGATAGTCCATATAAATGGGTCTTTGGCGGGGCGTGGCGGCGGGGAGGGTGTAAATGTTGTTCATAAAATGCTTTAGGCAACCTTTTGAAAAGCGTGTTTTTTTTCACAGATTTTTAACCATGATTGTGTGACATCATGGAGATCTTGGGCTGTGGTGGCATAGCCGCTGCTGATGCGCAGGGCGCAGGCGGAGGCACTTTCGGAAAAGCCCATGGCCCGTAAAACGTGGGAAGGGGTTATTTTGCCCGATGAACAGGCAGATCCAGACGATACCGAAAATCCCGCCAGATCACAATGAATCACCTGAGTTTCCGCCGGTACATCAGGCATGATGACGCAGGTGGTGTTGGGCAGGCGCGACGCGTTTTCCCCCACGATGATGCCGCCGTTGTGCTTGAGGGTGGCCTCCATGGTGTCGTGAAGGGGTCTGAGATGGTTTTGATCGGATAGGGCGTCACAAAGGGCGGTGAGGCCCGCAAGGGCCATGGTGTTTTCCGTGCCAGCGCGGCGGCGGTGCTCTTGACTGCCCCCAAAAATCAGGGGTTCAAGGCATTCTGCACATTGGGACACAATGGCCCCTACCCCCTTGGGCCCCCCGATTTTATGAAAGGCAAGGGTGGCAAAGTCACAATGGGGCAAAAGGGCGTCCAAGGGCACCTTCCCAAAGGCCTGCACCATGTCACAGTGAAGGCGGGCGCCGGCATTATAGGCCAAATAGGCAATCTCTTCGATGGGTTGTATCACGCCCGTTTCATTGTTGGCGGCCATAACGGAAATCAGGGCGGGTTTGTGCTGATGGATGAGGGCCTTCAGGGCCTCAAGATCCACAAGGCCCGCTTGGGTTACGGGGATGGTGGCGGTGATATGGGGATGATGAAGGACCGAGGCATGCTCTATGGCACTGCACAGCACGGGCTTGCCCGCAAAGGGGGCCAAAACGGTGGCGTTGCTTTCGCTGCCCCCGCTGGTGAAAACGATTTGTCCGGCTTTGACATTCAGGCGGGCGGCGAGGGTTTCGCGGGCCTTGGTCACAATCCGTCTGGCCGCCACACCATCACGATGGACAGAGGAAGGATTGCCAAAAAGGTCCATGGCCCCCACCATAGCCCCTTGAACGGTGGGACGCAGGGGGGCGGTGGCATTATAATCCAGATAAATCCGCGTCATGACACCCTCACGTGTTTTTGGGGGGTGGCGGGGGTCAGGCGTTTGTCGCACACATCCGACAGGGTTACGGTGGCCAGAAAATTATAGATATTGGCCCCCAACGCTTCCCACAGATCGTGGGTTAGACATTTGGCGTTTTCTTTCATACAGCCCTGCCCAGAGTGGCAACGGGTGATGGTGATGGGCTCGTCCACGGCGGTGATGATATCGGCGATGATGGTTTTTTCTGGCGGCTGGCTGAGCTGATAGCCCCCCCCTGGTCCCCGTGTGCTGTCCACAAGGCCCGCGCGTCTGAGTTTGGCAAACAGCTGTTCCAAATACGGCAGGGAAATGGATTGACGCTCTGCAATGTCCTTTAACGTCACGGGCTGTGGGCCCCATTGCACCAAATCGACGCAGGACATCACCGCATAACGACCTTGGGTATTTAATTTCATTGCCTTAAATCCTGTGGGTATGCTACAGACATTTACAATCGTTTTTTACTCTACAATACCCTAGTAAAACAGTCAACCATTATGCCTGAAATTATGATCAGTGGTCCCGCGGGCCGCTTAGAGGCCCGTTACCATCCCCCCAAAGTGGCGGGGGCCCCCATGGCTCTTGTGTTGCACCCGCACCCCAACCCTGAGGGGGAGTTGGCCTATCGCGGCACCATGAACAACAAAGTCACCTACGCCCTGTTCCACACGTTGGCCAAGGCGGGATATGCCACATTGCGCTTTAATTTTCGGGGCGTGGGCAAATCCCAAGGGGCCTATGACAAAGGCGAGGGTGAACTGGCAGATGCCGCCGCCGCCATGGATTGGTTGCAGTCCCAAAATACGGAGGCCCAATATGCCGTTGTGGCGGGGTTTTCCTTTGGATCATGGATTGCCATGCAGCTGTTGATGCGTCGCCCTGAAATTTATCGCTTTATTGCGGTGGCCCCCCCAGCCAACAAGTATGATTTTACGTTTTTGGCCCCCTGCCCGTCCTCTGGCATGATGCTGCTTGGGGATCAGGATGATATTGTGACGGAACCCAGCGTGCGCCAGTTGGCCACAAAATTGTCCCGTCAAAAGGGGATCAAAGTGGATTACCGTTTATTGTCCGGTGTGGATCATTATTTCACCAATCGTCTGGACGATTTGGTGTATAACGTCACCGATTATTTAGAAACCATTGGTTAGGGAGTTTGCCATGACATCTGCTTTTGCCCAGACATCCACCGTTGCCCCATCGTCCACAGCCCCCGCAGTGGCAGGAACCCCTCAAGAGGGCTTGGCAGGTTTCATTCCCCTGATCATTATTTTTGGCGTCTTTTGGTTGTTGGTCATTCGCCCCCAAAGCAAACGGATGAAGGATCAGAAAATCATGATCCAAAACCTGAAGCGGGGGGATGAAATTGTGACCTCTGGCGGGATTATCGGCAAGATTGATCGCGTGGTGGATGATGGCGAAGTGACGGTGAAAATCGCCGAAGGCATTACGGTGCGTGTGGCCCGTCAAAGCGTGGCGGCCCTGCTGAGTAAGCCAGAGCCTGTGAATGAGAACACGGCCCCTTCAGGTAAAAAATCAAACAAAACCAAAAAAGACAAAAAAGCCCAGGAGGGTTATGAAGCCCAAAGCGAAGAGGCCGCTGCCGATCAAGACAAAGCCCCACGGAAAGTCGTTGACTGATGTTATACCCCAAAAAATCCACATATTGGCTGTGTGCTTTGATTGTGCTGCTGGGGCTCTGTGTGGCATTGCCCAGCGCCCTGAGTGTGTCCCAGCGTCAATCCCTGCCGTCGTGGTTTCCGTCACAGACGGTGAATCTGGGGCTGGATTTGCGGGGTGGGGTTTATGTTTTGTTGCAGGCCAATATGCAGGAAGCTAGCCAATCCCTGTGGCAGGATATCCGCTCTGGCATTGCGGGGGCCCTGCGGGAGGTGGGAACCTTTCCCCTATCCGTTGTGGGGGGGGATAAGGGGCTAACCCTGACCTTTGAGGACAAAGCCCCCATAGATACAATCACAGAAACCATTCGCGGCGTCGTGGGCCCCGATTATGCCGTAAAGGCGGATCAGGGTGTGGTGCGGGTGACGCTGAGCGAAACAGGGGAAAAAGCTTTTGAAAAGGACATGATGCAAAAAGCCCTGGATACCCTGCGCGTGCGGTTGAATGAAACGGGTTTAAAGGAACCTTCGGTCCAGCAGCAGGGCAAAGATTTGATCAATGTCCAGTTTCCGGGCGTAGAGGACCCCAGCCGGATCAAAGACATTCTGGGGCGCACGGCCAAGCTGTCCTTTCATCTGGTGGATGAGAGCCTAAGCTCAAGTTATAGTCAGGCCACACGCTTGCCCGCATCGAAAATGGCCCTGAATATGAAGCGGGAGGGGGATGCTCTGCCCACAGCCCTGGTGTTAGAGCGCCGGGCCATGGTGACGGGGGAGATGTTATCGTCAGCCTCCACCAGTTTTCAGGATGGTTTGCCCGTGGTGGCCATTCGTTTTAACACTGTGGGGGCCAAGCGTTTTGGGCAGGCCACCGCAGAAAATATCAATCGCCGCTTTGCCATTGTGTTGGATCAAGAGATCATCAGTGCCCCCGTCATTCGGGATGCTATCCCTGGGGGCAATGCCATTATTTCTGGGGGCTTTACGGCGGAGAGTGCGGGGGATTTGGCCCTGTTGCTGCGCTCGGGTTCTTTGCCCGTGACATTAAAAATCATCGAAGAGCGCACCGTGGGCGCCAGTCTGGGGGCGGATGCCATTCGTCTGGGACAACAGGCCAGTTTGTTGGGCCTGATTGCGGTGATGGTGATTATGATGGTCCTGTATGGGTTGTTTGGGATTTATGTGGCGTTGGCCCTGGTGATCAATATGGTGTTGCTGGTGGGGGCGCTGGTGATGGCGCAGGCCACCCTGACGTTGCCAGGGATTGCGGGGATTATTTTAACACTGGGCATGGCCGTGGATACCAACATTCTGATTTTTGAGCGGATTCGCGAAGAGTGCCTTGGCGGCCTGTCCCTAGGCCAGTCCCTGTCCCAAGGGTACCATCACGCCATGACCACCATTATTGATGCCAACATGACAACCTTTATTTCTTCGGCTGTTTTGCTGATGTTCGGGACGGGTCCAGTGAAGGGCTTTGCCACCACCCTGATTTTTGGTTTGATTACGTCTTTGTTTACGGGTGTGGTGTTAACGCGTTTGATGATCGTGCGCTGGTATCGTCGTCAGGGGAAACAGGTCAGATTGCCCATTTTGGGCCACCTGTCTAGATAGTTTATTGATTGTAAACAAAAAGGCCCCCGTTGGGGGGCCTTTCCTTCGTGACACACGTTATAGAAAGGGACAGGTTACGCCCGCTTCTTTTTTTTGGGGGTGTCAGAAATGTTGAACTGGGACAACATTTGCTGCAGGGTTGCGGCCTGATCCGACAGAGACCGGACGGAGGAGGTGACTTCCTCCACCAAGGCGGCGTTTTGCTGGGTGGATCGGTCGATGCTGTTGATGGCGGATCCCACCTCTTCCACACCGGCGGCTTGCTGTTCGCTGGTGCTGCTGATGGTGCTGATCATGCCTTCGACGGATTGAACTTTGTTGACGATTTCCTCCAGACGTTTGGCGGATTGCGTCACGATGTCCACCCCTTCGTCCACGCGGTGGGTGCTGTCCTCGATCAAGGTTTTGATTTCCGAGGACGATTGGGCACTGCGCTGGGCCAGACTGCGCACTTCGCTGGCCACCACGGCAAACCCTTTTCCAGCTTCCCCAACACGGGCCGCTTCCACGGCGGCATTCAGGGCCAGAAGGTTGGTTTGGAACGCGATTTCGTCAATCACGGTCACGATATCCTTAATTTTGGTTGAGGATTCGTGAATCCGCTGCATGGCCACGGCGGCATCGGAAACGATACGCTCCCCTTCTTTTGCGGCTTCGCTGGTTTCCACAACAGAGGTGCGGGCTTGGGCGGCAATACCAAGGTTTTGACGGATGGATTCGATCAATTCTTGGGACGATGCGGATGTTTCCTGAACCGCCGCGGCCTGTTGCTCGGTGCGGGAGGCCAGATCATCACTGCCCGTTGCCAGTTCGGCAGAGGCACTGCTGACCACCATACCCAATTCATCCAACTGAACCATAATGTTGCGCAGTTTGGTGATCATGGTGTTGATGTTGGTTTGCAGCTCTGCAAAGGCCCCACTGTAATCGCCGTCCATTTCACAGGTTAAATCCCCATTGGCCACGGCTTGCATGACGTCTTTGACCTCAACCAATGTTTTATCGACGGTGCCGATGATGGTGTTCAACCCTTCGCTGAGGGTGCGAACGAAACCGTTTTTACCTTCTAGGCTGATGGTTTGGCTGAAATCTCCCGTGGCTGCACAGGCGACGATTTTGGCAATTTCCGCTTCGGCGATCAGGTTATTGGTGCGGTCTTCCCACTCCAAAATGGTTCCCAAACGTTCGTTGCCGTTAACGATGGGGGCCAGATTGATGGTAAAGGTGTGACCGTTGATCACCAGATCCGTTTTGCCACCAGCTTCGGGTTTGCACAGGGACAGTTTGGGACCCGTTTGGAAACCTTCGAACAAGCCCATATGGGTGCCAATCATCGAGGCGGGGTTCAGGTCCGGCATAACAGCCTTCAGATGGGACCCTTTTTGGGTGAACAGTTGTGTCGCTTCATGGTTCATCTGGCTGATGCAACCGTTGGTGTCCACAACCATAACGGGGGTTGAGGCATTGAGCAGGCCCGCCTTCATCTGATAGGCGCTGATGGTGGCATCCTTCAGGGCACTGCCAGCACGCTCCAGCTCGCCCACTTCATCGCGGCGTCCGGAATCATGGATGGTTAGCCCTTGGGTTTTTCCAGAGGCCAAGGCGGTCATGTTGTGGGCCAGATTTTGAATGGGGCGGGAAAAACGACCCGCATACCAGTACACAAATCCACCCATGGCAATCAATGTGATCAAAACGGTTTTGATGGCATCTTTGATCAACACTTTGTTGCCGGCATACACTTCGTCTTCATCAATAACGCTGATCACAGCGTAGGATGTACCGTGAAAATCAAATTTGCGATGAATGGCCAGACGGTCTTTGCCATTCCATTCCATTTGACGGGACCCGTTGTCTTCGGATAGGGCAGCTTTCAGGAATTCCGGATCAAAGGTCAGACCCGCCAATTGATCAGGGCCATGAAACCGTGTTTCGGTGATAACTTTGTTTTGACTGTTGACCAAAAAGGCTTCACCGGTTTCCCCCAGACCATCGGCATTTTTCATTTTCTCGGTCATCACACCCAGAGGCATCTGAAAGACCAAAACCCCCATAGCCTGTCCATTGCTATCCATAATGGGAATCCCGATAAAACTGGCAGGGACATTGTTGCTGGGTGCATAGGGCGCAAAGTCAAAAAAGCGAATTTCCCCTTCTTTGGCCGCAATGGTTTCGCGGAACAGTTTGCCCAAATCGCTGTCTTTCCACTGACCGCTTGTCAGGTTTGTGGCAAAATCCAGCTCTTTAAAAACGGTGTAAAGAAGATCGCCGTTTTTATCGAACAAAAAGATACCATAATACTGATTTTGTTGCAAAACCGTACGGAAATAGGGGTGATATTTTTTGTGAAGTTGGTGATAGAGCAGATCCCCTTCGGCAAAATCCAAACGTTCTTTTTGGCCTATGGGATTGGGGTTGCGGTGGATATAGGCATCCTGCAGGGTTTCTGTTGGATTCCCAGGAATTTCGGACCATGCGGCGGAAAAATCCGAGATGGCCTGCCGTGTCAAGGGACTGGCGGCGATGCTTTGTAAGTTTGCATCAATGGTTTTAAGGTAAGAGGATAGATCATCTTCCCGTAAATGGGTCACGACATCCAAACGCTGATGAAATTGATCAAACGCATGTTGGGACCCGATGTAGGAAGATACCCCTAATTGAATGGCAGATGTGACAACGACAATGGTCGTAATCAGAATGGTGAGTTTCCAAGTGATTTTCATGATGCACCCTATGGTAGAAAGTTTAGAACTTTTCCCATAACGCGCGATAGTGTTTGAAAAAGAGTTAAGGATGCGAAGAAAAGAATGAGAGGCTTTGCCCTAAGGCATGCGCCGCTTCAGCTCCGCCACAATATCATCGGGGTGAATGCCCTGATTCAGGCATAACACCAATATATGATAAAACAAATCGGCCAATTCGTAAACGGTGGCGGCTTTGTCGTTTTGAACAGCGGCCAGGGCGACTTCCAGGCCCTCTTCCCCCACTTTCTGGGCAATTTTGGGGGTACCACTGGCCAGCAGGTGGGCGGTGTAGGAAGTCTCAGGGTCCCCCCCCCGCTTAGCGGCCAAGGTTTGGTAGAGATCATCAAGAAAGATTTGTAGGGGCATAAGGACTTGTCAACGTCAAGGGGATATGAAAAATACAATTAACAGTGTATTCCTGAAACTAAACAGAATTTTTGGTAATGATAGAGATAAAATGGAGATCCCTATCAAATAATTTATTAAAGGGAAACCTGTATATACCCCTCGCAAATGAAGAGTACTGTTTTAGGTTGAGGCAAGGGGGGCGTTAAGGACACGGAAGTTGTCCGAGA
>JBJTVN010000318.1:0-11432 GCA_046081225.1 Alphaproteobacteria bacterium | reverse complement strand
GCCGTCAGCCGACCCAAATGGGCCGCCGTCAACACGGGCTGGGGCGAAAAGGAAAACGTCATCATCAACAAAACACCCATTTCTGGCGGATGGGGTGGGATTTGAACCCACGAACGCCTTGCGACGTTGCCGGTTTTCAAGACCGGTGCATTCAACCGCTCTGCCACCCATCCGTTACGGCGGCTATCCTAGGGCAAGCAGGGGGGGCTTGTCAAATCGTCCCCGCCCGTCATTTGAATTTTTTTTGATACAAATCTTGACATTTTTTTTTTTCGGGTAGCCTTGCTGAAATGACTTTAAATTGAAAGGGGTTTATATGGTGGAAGGTATTTCGGAGCAGGAAATTATACAGGGCTTGGAAGAGCTAGAGCTTTCCTTTTTGAAGACTCTTTTGGAAAAAAAGCCATTCACTCTTGTTGATGTAGACGCGTTGTATAAAAATCCGGCATACAGGGCGGCACATAAAAGAGTAACAAATGCTGGCTTTGATCCTGAAGAGTCTTTGGATGGTGGGGACATAGCATCGCTTTATCATCGCATCAATCAAATGATAGATGCCATTCCCGCCATACAAGACATGGAGGATGTGAAACAAGAACGGGGAATTGAAAGTGCGGTAGCAACCTTTGACGATTTGCCTCTTAAAACCCAAGGAGCGGTTCTTCAGGTTTTGCAACATCTTCGTGATTGTTCGAATTACTCTCGTCTTGACGAAAAATTAGACTTGGCATCGCAAGAACAACCGCCTGAAGGTCAAGAGTCCAAATACCAAGCATTTTTCGATATAATGCGGGATATGCAAAACCGAGTAAACGATCTTGTAACCCTTTTGAATGCGATAAGCCCATCCTCTGATGGGGGAGACGTTGGTTTAGGCTCTGTCTTGTCCGCTGGCAACGGCCGCACCCAATACCCCCCCCCGCGTCAGGGTCGCATCCTGTTGCCACAGGCGTTGGGCCAGGGCCAGACGTTTGGACAGTTCGGGGCCCTGTGGCACGCCGGCGGCCAACAGGTCGGCGGCGGTGATGGGGGGTGTGCGGCGATGCCACCACTGGTGAAACAGGGCGCGGGCGGCGGTGTCATCGGCTTCGTGGGACAGGGCGCGGGCCAACAGGGCCTCGGGCGAGGTCCAATCGTTCCCCGTGATGGCCTGCTGAAACCACCGCCGCTGGGACCGCGTCAGGGGCCATCGGCTTAGGATCACTTCGGGGTCTTGGCACAGGATCAACAAGGCCGCTTTGGCGCGATCCACGGGGAGATCAAAAAACCGCATCAGACGAGTGGCTCGCTCCCCCCCATCAAAGGGGGGCAGGTGGGGCGCGGTGATGTTGGCGCGTTGCATTTCTGTCAACATCCGCGGCATTTGGGGGGCGGCCAGCAATTTCATGGTTTCCGCCATCACGCGCTCGGCGGACAGGGTGCCCAGCCGCTGCCGGTGTTGGGCACAGGCCGTCAGGGCCTCTGGGGACAGGGGCACATCCGCCCCCTGATACCACGCCGCCATGCGCATATAGCGCAGGATGCGCAGATGATCCTCCAGGATGCGCTCTGTGGGATCCCCAATAAAGCGCACCAGACGCCGTTTCAGATCCCCCATCCCCAGCAAGGGATCGTGGATGGTGCCATCAGCGTCCTGATACAGCGCATTCATGGTAAAATCCCGCCGCTGGGCATCCAGCGCCCATTGATCCGTAAAAATCACCTGGGCATACCGGCCATCCGCGGCATGGTCAGACCGCAATGTGGTGATTTCATAGGTATGGCCGCCGGTATACGCCACAATGGTGCCATAGCGGGCATAGCGATCTTGGGCAGAAATCCCGCATCGTTCCAACATCGAAATAACTTTATCGGGGGTCAGCGTGGTGGCAAAATCCACATCCGTCACGGGATGGCCCATCAAGGTATTCCGCACGCATCCCCCCACCATGCGGGTGGTGTCGTGGCCTAGGGCTTGAAAAATCGCCGTGGGGGCAGGGCAGGGGGGCATTTAAAACCGCACCCCCATTTGGGCCGCATACCCCAGCGAGAAAATCAGCAGAAGCAGGCTGGCGGCACTGAGCCACATCGTGCGTTTTCGGGCCCACCAAGGGCGGGGCGTGATGGGCACGGTGATGATTTTGGGTTTGATCCTGTGGGGATAGCGGGATCGCAGACATCGCAGCAGGGTATCCCCCACCCATGCCAGAATCCATGGCAAAATCAGGGGAATCAGCAGGGCAAGAATTTTGTTCAGCATGGCCGCGTTGTCTGGTATAGCTGGGGGCATCGTAACATAATCCCGCTGGATGCGCCAATGGTTGATGTTCCCCAAATGCAGGCTGCGGCGGCCTCGGCCCGCGCCATTTTCTCTGAAATGCGCCGTCATGTCCTGGGACAGGATGAAACCTTGGCTCTGTTGCTGGCCACGCTTTTGTCGGGGGGGCATGCCCTGATGGTGGGGATGCCTGGGTTGGCCAAAACGAAATTGGCGGCGTGTATGGCGGGCCTGTTGGGGTTGTCCATGGCGCGGGTGCAGTGTACGCCGGATTTGATGCCCTCTGACATTTTGGGCAGCGAGGTTTATGAAGAGGGGGCGCCCGAGCCCTTTCGGTTTATCCCCGGCCCCGTGTTTACCCATATTTTGCTGGTGGATGAAATCAATCGGGCCAGTCCCCGCACCCAATCCGCCCTGCTGCAGGCTATGCAGGAAAAGGCCGTGACGGTGGCCGGCAAAACCTATCCCTTGCTATCCCCGTTTCATGTGCTGGCCACGCAAAACCCGCTGGAGCATCTGGGGACCTATCCCCTGCCCGAGGCCCAGTTGGACCGTTTCCTCACCCATATTCAAATGGATTATCCCGATCCCAAAACCGAAGAGGCCATTTTAATCGCCACCACCACAGGGGAAGAGCCCCCCCTGTCCCCCGTGTTAACGGCTGATGCCACGCGGTCGCTGCAGGCCATGGTCCATGCCATGCCGCTGGGTCAGGCCGTGGTGCAGGCCATTGTGGCCCTGTGTCAGGCCACGCGCCCCGAAAGCCCCACGGCCCCTGATATCGTCCGCCGCTGTGTGGCTTATGGCGCGGGGATTCGGGCGGGACAGGCCCTGATGCTGGCGGTGCGGGCGCGGGCATTGATTCAGGGGCGTTTTGCCCCCACGGTGGAGGATATCGTGGCTCTGGCCCCCTCTGTCCTGCGCCACCGTATCGGCCTGAACCACCAAGCCCTGCGGGACGGCGTCGGGATACAGGACGTGATGCGGGCTGTGGTGGGGGGGATTAGTGGGTAAGGTTGGAGGTTTCGGCAGCCATGGCGGCCGCCGCTTGCTGCTCAGGACTATGCCCACGACTAAAGCGCACAATGTTGTTGGCTGGTTGTTGAGCCTCAGATAATATTTGGTTGAGTTGATCAAGGAACATCTCTGCGGTGGCTTCCCTTGTTTCGGGCAAAGCGCTTTCAACTTCTAGTTCAAAACATGTTTTAAGAAATTCTCTTGCAGCCTCTACCTCTTGTGGATCATTAGACATGAGGTTTTGCTGAAGAGTCCTTAAATCTTCATGGGTCATCACACCTAAAATTGTTGGACTTGCCATAAACCCACCTTCCTAAAACCTTACCCCCACCATACCCCAAAAGCCACAGAAAGAATGTGACGGATGTCACATTTTGGTGGGGGGGGATAAAAAAACCCCCGAAGAGAAGGATCTCTTCGGGGGCGGGTGCGTTTCAGAACGGGAGATTATCCCACCAGACGCAGCAACTGCTGGGGCATCTGGTTGGCCTGGGCGGCAACCCCAACGGCGGCCTGCAGCAGGGCCTGGTTTTTGTAGAAGTTGCTGGATTCCGCAGCAAAGTCCACATCCACAAACTGACCGTTGGCGGCTTTGCTGTTTTCAATGACGGTGGTCAGGTTGGAGTCAATCTGACTGAATCGGCTTTGCAGGGCTCCGATTTTGGCGGTGTTTTTGTTCAGGGTGTCGATGGCATCATCAATAACCACCTGCGCCGCCTGAGCTTTGGCCACCGTGTCAATGGCAATCAAGTTGCTGCCATTGCTGTCGGTGATGCCTAAGGCTTCTGTGGATACAGAATCCAAGGCCACAGTCAGCAAGTCCTTATACGAATCCAAACCGATCTGGGTTGTTACAGAAATATTTCCAGATTTGCTGATATCAAAGGACAGTTGGTTGTCAGCTACACCAAATTGGGTCTTGTTGTCTTTGGTGTCGGCCAAACGGTCCACGGTAAAGGTCAAGCTGACGCCATTGGAAAACTCAACCTTTTGGGTGGTTGTTGTGTCGGTGGCACTCAGTTTGTCCACGTCCTTCACAACCGATTCGTACACGTTGCCTTTTTGATCCTGAATCCGGAACGTGGTATCCTTCGTGCTGGCATCATAATTGGATGTCAGGTTATAGGTTCCCGCGTCCGTGGATGTTGAGGCCGAAATGACCTCAGACAACGGATTCGTGATGGATGGTGCATTGGTGGTGCTGGGTTTGGTTAGCGTTCCACCCGATGTCAAACCAATATCGGTTAGCGGTGTTCCACTGACGTCCGTAAGTGTAAATGTTTTGGTGCTGGATGGGTCCGTCGCAAACAAAACGATTTCACTGTCACCATCACCATCGTTGTCCTGGAACGCGGCTGCAACCCCTGTTGTGGTTGTTTTGGCGTTAACAGAATCCAGAAACTCCTGAACCGTAATATCAGAGTTTCCATTGGTGCTGGCTAAAGTAATCGTCGTAGTGTTTGTTCCATCGTTGATTGTAAAAGTATCAGCAATAGAAGCCCCTGTAGCCGCAGTTAAACCGCCAGCGATGCTGTTCCCCACAGCTTGTTGCGTCACTTTAACATCCGAACGCAACAGGTTTAAGGTTGCTGATACGTTTTTCGATGAAAACGCAGCGGCAGATCCCGTCTCTACACCCAACAAGTTTTCCATGTCATCTTGAATGGCATCAAATTGTGCAGATGTTAAGGCTGTAGACATTTGTGTGTGAGAGCGTACGGTAAAGGAGTTGAAATCGTTCAGTTTACTTTTGAATTCAATCTGGGTATCCTGCGCTGCCCCTGTAGAAACCGTCCCCTCAAAGGTTTCTACGCCTTTGTCGTTACGGATATCAATAGAGATTTTATAGGCGCTGGAGGTTCCATCCTGGGAAACCCGTACGGCATCGGCCACACCCTGAACGTTACCGCGCAGGTTGGAAATGCCGTAGTTTTCTAAAACAGTTTTATTAGCACTGGCTGTAGAAACACCCAGAGCTGTTTCGATGACTACCGCGTTTGTTCCCACAAGGCTCACGGTAGGTGTACCAGGGTTTTTAGAAAGGATTTCCAGCCCCAAAGCCCCACCGGTGGTTTTTGTGTAGGCGCGTGCGGAGATCCCCTGAGCTTGTAATCCTGTGCTGGCATTAATACCATCAATCAGGTTTTGTAGCGTGGCTGTACCAGCAAACGCAGCTGTCGTACCACCTGTTGCATTACCAACGGTTACACCGTTAATAACAATACCGTTGTCCGATGCGCCCACAGCAGCGGCAGCAGCCGTTGTAAGGGTGGTTGCTGCTGTGGCAAAACCAATAGCAGTGGCTCCATTTTCTTTACCCCGAACAGCTGTCTTGGCCGAAGAGAAATAATCAGCGGAGGGGCTGAGAACATTTTGGCTATCCAAATTGGTCACGCCGCCTTTGTTAAAGTCTTGGTTGCTCACCGTCGCATTGGCATTCCCTGCCAGCAATTTGATCCCGTTCATCTGGGTCTGGTTGACGGTGTTGTCGATTTCTTTGATCAACTCGCCGAATTCTTCTTGGGAAATCAGACGTTCAGAGTTTGACAAAGTTCCGTTAACGGCCTGTGTGGACAGGGTTTTTAAACGGGTCAGAATCTCACTGACGCGGGACACACCCCCACTGGAAATCTGAAGCAAGGACGACGTTTGTCCGGCGTTCACTTTGGCCTGGGTCAATGTGGCGATGTTGGATTTCAATTTGTTCGAGATAGCGAGCGAGGCCGCATCATCCGCAGGGCGCACAATCCGAGAACCCGATGAAAGTTTACCCACACTGGCAGCAGCATTGCGTGAGTGGATGTTAATATTGGCATTGGCGCCTTCAGCAGCGGCGTTTGTTAAGATACTAGGCATAGTAATAGCTCCTTGCTACGTGCATGATGAGTGTCCTACATGGACAGGGGGAATCGGCAAAACATACCGATCGGCAAAAAAGGGTGCATAAACTATGCCAAACAGGGTGTTTTTTGCCTGCCTTACAACCTTAAATCATCAAAAGTCGGCAAAACCTTCCTAATTCCATGAAAAATAAGGAAAAAATACATAAAATACACACCATTTCGGCACATTTTGCCCTGCACATTTTGCCCATGGGCAAAAAATGCCCATCGTCACAGGGTATCCAGCGCCGCTATAAAATCCGCAATCAAATCCGATGGGGATTCAATACCCACGGATACCCGCAGCAGATGGGGGGGGGTGGTGAGTTTATAATTCTCCACCGTGGCCCGATGTTCGATTAAACTTTCGGTGCCCCCCAGAGATGTGGCAATTTTAAAGAGGTTTAACCCCCGCAAAACCGCCAGGGCCTGATCCTCCCCCCCCCGCACCAAAATCGACATCAACGCCCCATACCGGCCATGCATTTGCACACGCGCCGTATCATGATGGGGGTGGGATGGCAGGCCTGGATACAAAACGGCCTCAACCGCCGGATGCCCTTGCAGAGCCAAGGCCAAAGCCAGCGTGTTGTCACAACTGGCCGCAACCCGCAGATGCAGGGTTTTCAGACCCCGCAGCAACAGCCAGGCCTCGAACGATCCCAAAATCCCCCCCAGCGTGCCGCGAAGTTTTTTGATGGTTTGCCACAGGGCGGTGTCCTCTTTGGCAATCACGGCCCCCGCAATGACATCATGATGACCATTCAGGGCCTTGGAACACGAATGCACCACAAAATCCGCCCCCAAAGCCAGCGGCTGTGTCAACAGCGGCGTGGGGACGGTGTTATCCACCACCAAAACCGCGCCGCATCCTTTGGCAACGGCGGCAGCGGCGGCGATATCCGTAATGTCCATCATGGGATTGGACGGTGTTTCCACCCAAATCAGGTCCGTTGGCCCCGCCACCGCCACGCGGGCCAGATCATCTGGGTCGGCATTGTCATACACCCGAACCGTATACCCCCACTGCCCCGCCCATTCCAAAAACCAGTTGGACAATCCCACATACAGGGTTTTGGGCACCACAAAATGCGCCCCCGTTTTTTGGGCCAGCAGAACCGCGTTGCAGGCGGCCATGCCCGAGGCATACAGGGCACTTTCAAAGCCCCCCTCCAGCCGTGTCAACAACCGCTCAGCATCCAAATACGTGGGATTTTCGGGGCGGGCGTACACGCGCCCCGCTTCGTATCCCGTATCCGTGGGCTGACGGGCAAAGGTGGCCGAGGGATAAATGGGGGACACGATGGAGCGGGTGATGGGCTCGATGGCGGGGGTGGCGCGGGCCAGATGGGTATGGATGTGGGACATAGATTTGCGTTCTTTGGGAAAAAGGGTTATCATGACGGCCTTTCTTATCATGTTTTGATTGTTATGAGTAGTTTTCACCGTGAATCTTGGTCACCCGATGCCTGGCAGTACCTGCCCATCGTGCAACACCCCACCTATCCCGATCCAACGGCCTTGCAAACCGTCAAAGGGCAGCTGTCGAAAATGCCCCCTCTGGTTTTTGCGGGGGAGGTACGCGCCCTGAAAAAAAAACTGGCCAAAGTGGCCAGAGGGGAGGCGTTTTTGCTACAGGGCGGCGATTGCGCCGAAAGCTTCGCGGAATTCGGGGCCAACAAAATACGGGATACGCTGCGGGTGATTCTGCAAATCGCGGTGGTGTTGTCCTATAGCTCTGGCAAGCCCGTGGTGAAAATTGCCCGCATGGCCGGACAGTTTGCCAAGCCCCGATCGGCAGACACCGAAACCATCGGGGATGTCACCTTGCCCGCGTACCGCGGCGATATCATCAACGGTATGGACTTTACGCCTGAGGCACGCCGGCCTGATCCTGAACGCATGCTGCGTTGTTATTATCAATCCGCGGCCACGCTGAATTTGATTCGCGCCCTTTCCGAAGGGGGTTATGCCAACATTCATAAATTGAACCGGTGGAGCTTGGATTTCGTCGCATCCTCCCCCGTTGGTCATCGTTACCAAGACACCATCACCAGCATCACCAAGGCCCTGAGCTTTATGGAGGCCTGCGGCCTCACCGCCGAACATGCTCCCCAGATTGAAAAAACAACAGTATATACCTCTCACGAGGCCCTGTTGCTGCACTACGAAGAATGCCTGACCCGCATCGACAGTTTGACGGGCGATTGGTACGACACCTCCGCCCATATGGTGTGGGTTGGGGACAGAACCAGACAACCCGATCATGCCCATTTGGCCTTTATGCGGGGCATTGGGAATCCCGTGGGGATTAAGTGCGGCCCCAGCACGGACCCCCAGACTTTGGTGGAGATTGTCAAAACCATCAATCCCGACAACGAAGAAGGTCGCATCGTCCTGATTGCCCGTATGGGTGCGGGCAAGGTGGAGGCTCATCTCCCTCCCCTGATCCAAGCCATTGAGGATACAGGGCAATCGGTGGTGTGGTCCTGTGATCCCATGCACGGCAATACCCATAAAACCAGCGATGGCACCAAAACGCGATCCTTTGACGCCATTTTACAAGAAGTCAGGGAGTTTTTCGCCGTGCATCACCAGTTGGGCACCCATGCCGGCGGTGTTCATATCGAAATGACAGGACAGGATGTCACGGAATGCGTGGGCGGTGGGCAACAGTTGGGCGAGGATGATTTGAAACATCGCTATGAAACCCACTGTGACCCCAGATTGAATGCGTCCCAGGCTTTGGAATTGTCCTTTTTGCTGGCGGATGTGGTGTAATCCAACGCAAGCGGCATCAGTGATTTCTGTGGGCCAAGCTTTTCAGAATATCGCCTAAGGCACTGTGGACGTCTTGGGGGCCAGACAGATGGTTCAGGGCGTCTTGGGCTGTTTCTGTATGATGAATCACCAGCGTTTGCATGTCGGTAAAGATGTGGTGTTGCTGCATCAGGTCGATGATGATGGGCAGGGCTTTGGGGCGGGCGGTCTCGTCATCCATCAGACTGTGCATCCATGTTTTTTCAGACGGGGAAACCCGTTGATACAGCGTCAGCCATGGCCAAGTCACTTTGCCCTCTGAAAAATCTTTGCCGATGGTTTTGCCCAAGGCATCGCCGCTGGCCGTATAATCCAAAAGATCATCCTGCACCTGAAACGCCAACCCCAAATGCAGGCCAAATTGGCGCAAATGATCACAGGCCTCTTGGGGTTTTTGGGCCAGATAGCCCGTGACTTCGCAGGCCGCGGCAAACAGTTCTGCGGTTTTTCGGGCGATGATATTAAAATAGTGCTCTTCTGTCATGGTCAGGTTTTTCAGGGACAGCAGTTGCAGAACCTCCCCCTCAGCAATACGGGACGAAGCCCGCGCCAGAATCTCAAGCACTTTTAGGGTTTTGGTTTCCACCATCAATTGAAACGCGCGACTGAACAAAAAATCCCCCACCAAAACATTGGCCGCATTGCCCCATACCAGACGGGCACTGGTTTTGCCGCGACGCTCTTCGGCTTGGTCCACCACATCATCATGCAACAGGGTGGCGGTGTGGATGCATTCCACTGCGGCAGCCAGGGGATAGTGCAGTGTGCCCTCATACCCCACCAAAGACGCGCAGGCCAGCGTCAACAAAGGCCGAATCCGCTTGCCCCCCGCATCCATCAGATAGTGGGACAGGTCTGGAATCAGGGCAATGCCAGAGGATACGTTTTTGGACAACAGGGATTCCACCTGTCGCATCTCATCAGAAAACCGTGTGCTGAGTGTGTCCATAATCGTTTTTTTCTAGCGCTTCGTTGTTTTCCGTTTTAATGTGGTTTTATGTCAAGCCTTTTCCCCTTGTTTCGTTTTTTTGCGCTTTCTCTGATTTTGGGGATGTCAGCGGCGTGCGCCCTGAAAGAAGAAGCCTATCGCAGGGCGGCCAATGAAGAGGCCTCGGCCTCGTTGACCAAAATTGCGGATTCCTCTTTTGAGGCTGAAAATTACGAACCCGCTCTGGAACTTTATTTACGGGCTTACAAAAAAAAGCCCGATGACGCCACGTTGGAAAAAATCGCTTTGACCTTTGATCGGATGGGGAATCCTCAGGCCTCTTACCAAGCCTATGCCATGCTGTATCAAAAAAATCCCAAGAATCCTTTGTATCTTAAAAATCTGGCCCAAGCGGCCTTTTATGCCGAAGATTTTGAGGCCAGCCAAAAGCATTATCAGGCCTTGCTACAAATGGACCCCAGTGACGGCAACCATTTGGGTGCGGGGGTGGTTGAGGATGTTTTGGGCAACCATGATGCGGCCCAAACCCATTATCGTCAGGTTATCCAGCATAGCCCCCGAAATCTGAATGCAAAAAACAATCTGGGTCTTTCTTTGTTATTGCAGGGAAAGGTGACGGAGGCAGAATCTACCCTCAAGGCCCTCACCGAACGCGCCGATAGCGAGGCCCGTTTTGAAGTGAATTTGGCCCTTGTTTACGGGGTGTCTGGTAAAGCGGGGCAGGCCCAGCCTTTGCTGGAAAAATACTTTCCCCAAGATCAGGTGGCGGCTATGCTGCAGTTTTATCAGGATTATAATTTGATGACGACAGAGCAACGCCGCCGTGTGGTGTACGGGTTTCCCGAAAACAAAGATACAGCCACGCAGCCCAACGCGGGGCAGGATTCTCTAAAGGCCCTTGTGCCGCCCTCCGCTTCGTCCCCGCCCAAATCCTAAATCAAGTTTAGGGCGTGTCACCATTTAGGCGAGAAAGATGAATTTTTCTGGATGTTGAGGCGAGAAACTGGCAAAAAACGGTCGATATACTGGACGTATATTGATCGTTTTTTGACAGGATTCGCAGACCAGCATACGGGAAAAGTCGCTTTTGAGCCAATGATGACACGCCCTAGGTGGCAGGGGCCATCTCTGTGGCCTTGGTGTCTGTATCCTCTTCAGGAATCGGGATAAACACGGGATCCCCCGCCACCAAGGAATAGCGAAAAGACATCTGCTTGCGTTGTTTCAGAACCAACAAACGCCCCAAATACACCCCAAATCCAGCAAAGCCCAAGGCAAAAAGGGCGCACAATATCCAGTGGTGATAGACACCAAAAACCCCGATCAGAACGCCCAGAACGACCATGATGAACAGGGTTTTCTTTAGGCTTTGGCGGAGTTCTTCTTGGGTATATTGACTGGCATATTCAATATCATAACGTTTGCGGCTGAGTGCCATGGGCGCCAGGCGCATTTGGGGGCGCAAGGTTTGGAAGCGTTTGTTTTCATCCATTTTCAGTTTTAATCG
>JBJTVN010000317.1:0-1777 GCA_046081225.1 Alphaproteobacteria bacterium | reverse complement strand
AGATGATGCGGCGATTTTATGCCAGCAACAAAGCCATAAAATCAAAGCAATAGCGGCTCTTACGCCTGCAACCAAACCTTGGGCGGGCTTGGGTCGGGGGGGGACATGGTTTTAAACAAGCCCATCATTTGGGATACATCGGGGATAATGTGCAAAAGGTTTTTGGTTTCTGGTTTGGCGTAGCCTTGCTGGACAATATGTTCCAACAGCGTCACCAAGGGATCCCAATACCCATCAACATTCACAACGATAATGGGCTTATCATGCATGGCCAGTTGACGCCATGTCAGCATTTCAAACATCTCATCCATTGTGCCATATCCCCCAGGAAACACCAAAAAAGCATCCGAGGAATCAAACATCATCATTTTGCGCACATGCATGTTGGCCACAATGTGCAATTTTGTGACCCCTGTGTGACCGATTTCATATTTGTCCAGATACTCGGGAATAATCCCAATCACACGCCCGCCACGGGACAACACGGCATCCGCCGTAAAGCCCATCAGGCCAGCACGGGCACCCCCGTACACCATATCAATGCCATGACGCACCAAAATATCGGCGAGAGCATCCGCCTGCTCTTGGTGGCGGGGCTGGGGTTTGGATGACCCACAATAGATACAAAGAGACGAAATCACCCGCATCAGGCCGCCAATGTTTCTGAGATGCCAACGACTTTGGTAATGTCCAGTGCCAGCACCAGATGCTTTTGATGTTGATAAACGCCCACAGCCATGGCACGCACCGAAGGGTCCAGCGACGGGGGCACAGGGGCCGCCAACGACGCAGAAAGATCCACCACATCATGGACATAATCCACCATAAATCCATAACGCGTCCCCCGAAACACCACCACAATACACATGGGGGTATCAATATCGGGTTTTGGTTTATCGTCTTGAATGTTCAGGCGCACGCGCATATCCAAAACCGTTACGATATACCCCCGCATATTCAAAACACCCACAATCTCAGAGGCGGCCAAAGGGATGCGTGTGGACACAGGGTTATGCAGCACATCCGTAACATCAGCAACAGACATGGCAAACATTTGGCTGCCAATGGAAAAAAGAACATGTTTTTCGGTTTTCATAACGCTACGCCGCCACAGAATGATGGCCCAAGAAATGGGCGATATGGGACAATAGCCCCTCCCGATCAAATTTTGCGACACATTCCCTAAAGCCCGCTTTGCGGGCTTTCATGGTCATATCGCTGTTGACATGGGCGGTAAAGGCTATCAGGGGTATGTTTTGCAGGGCGGGATCCTCGGTCACGGCTTTGGCAAAGGCAAAGCCGTTCATTTCTGGCATTTCAATATCACTCAGAATCAGATCCACCGTATCTGCATCCGATTTCAGGGCCCGCAGAGCGTCCGCCGCGGCCTCGAATCCCAAAACCATGTATCCTGCGGTTTCCAGCATGGGGGTCAGCAAGTTTCTAAAAAACGCACTGTCATCCACAAACAAAATCCTTTGGGCCCGTTTGGATGCGGCTGGGGAAAAAGAGCCCTTGGCCGACATAGGCATGGAATCCTGCCACGTGTTCACCACCTTGTGCATATGGTGATACGCATCCACAATGTCGGTGGCTTGGTTGTTGATAATCAAGGTCCCGAGGATGCCCGTGCCCTCGCTGGGCAGGGTTAAATGCATAGGCGCTTGAACAATATCAATGATTTCATCCACAATCATGCCCACGCTTTGTTTTTTGGTGTTGAAAACCAGCATGGGGGCAATGCCCTCTTCGGGTAGATGATAATCGCCGGAAATGG
>JBJTVN010000316.1:0-2373 GCA_046081225.1 Alphaproteobacteria bacterium | reverse complement strand
CGCGTCAAAACCACGCTGGTGGCCGAGGCCACGTTTGCGCGGGATGGATTGTTTTACCCGGGCATGATTGTGGGACAAACAGTCAGCATCGGCCAACCTGTGGATTATATTGAAACATGGCCAGACCGCATTGCAGCGGTGACAAAACAGGACATTTTGGCTGCGGTCAAAACCCTGCGGCTGGACAATGCCGTCACGGGGACCTTGGCCCCATGACCTCCACGGATCGGGATCAGGATGAAGATACCCAAGATAAAGCTCAGGGGTTAAAAGACCGCCTTGCCGCCTACGAGGCCAAACATGAAAAACCCGCATCCCCCAATGCGGTGGAGGATTTGGTTCAGGCCCAGCGCGGGATCTCTTTTGCCATCACCATCATCATTGAATTGGTTGTTCCCGTGGCCGTGGGGGGCATTGTGGGTCGTCAGTTGGATGTGTGGCTGGGATTCAAAGCGCTTTTTCTGTTCATTTTTATCTTGCTCGGTTTGGGGGTTGCCTTTATACAAATAAAGCGTTTGGCAGAGGGAAGGGATGATGTATCCTCTTTTCGCCGCCGACACCCTCTTAACAAAACACCCCCAAAAGACCATGGCTAGTCCCCTTCATCAATTTGAAATTCATCCTTTGGTTTCCTTGCCTTTGGTGGGGGGCTACGATCTGTCGTTCACCAATGCTTCCCTTTTTATGATGTTGGCAGTTTTGGTCACGGTTCTTTTTATGATGTTGCCGTTTCGTCATCGGCACGAGGTTCCCACACGTTTCCAAGCCCTGGCCGAGCTGTATTATCGCTTTGTGGCCGATTTGGCCCGTGATACCGCTGGTTCAGATGCGCGGCCATTCTTTCCTTTTATTTTTTCCCTCTTTTCCTTTGTTTTGTTTGGGAATATGTTGGGGATGCTGCCGTTTTCTTTCACCTTTACCAGTCACATTATTGTCACATTTGCCTTGGCGATTTTTATTTTTGTGATGGTGACGGTGGTGGGGTTTGTGCGTCATGGGACCCACTTTTTTGCCCTATTTATCCCAGAGGGGCTGCCAGATCACCCCTTATCCAAACTGTTACTGCTGCCTTTGATTTTTATCATTGAATTGTTTTCCTATCTGATTCGCCCCATCACCCTTTCCATGCGTTTGGGGGCCAACATGATGGCCGGACACATTATGCTGAAATTGGTGGTTGGCTTTGTGGCCATCGCCGGCATTTGGGGGATTGCCCCGTTTCTGTTATCCTTTGCCATTATCGGATTTGAATTTTTTGTGGCGGGATTACAGGCGTACATCTTCACACTAATGACTTGCGTTTATCTGAAAGACGCTTTACACCTTCATTAAATTTTTCAAAGGAGTCTTGAACTATGGAAGCTGAAACCGCAAATACCCTCGTCAATTCTGCGTTGTGGGCCAAATACATTGGTGGTGGCTTGGCCCTGCTTTGTATTTTTGGTGTTGGACAGGGTCTGGGTAACATCTTTGCCGCGTACATGAATGGCGCAGCCCGCAACCCGTCGGCTGAACCCAAACTGAAATCCATGGCCATCATCGGTGCTGGTATGACAGAGGCCTTGGGTATCTTGGCCGTGATTGTCGCGATTCTGATTTTGTTTGTGGTGTAAGCTCTTTGGGCACTTTGGCGATTCTTTATGCCCCAGTTTGATACCACCACGTTCGCAGGTCAAATTTTTTGGCTGGTCCTTTCTTTTGGCCTGCTTTATGTTTTGGTGTCCCGTGTCATTCTGCCCAAATTCATCAGCATTGTGGATCAACGGGAAGATCGCATTGCCCAAGACATTCGCACCGCCAAGGATCTGCAAAAAGAAATCGACTATCTGCAGGCCAAAGTGGCGGAAACCAAACGTCACGCCATTCGTGAAGTGACGGCATTGTACGATAAAGAAAAACGCACTCTCGAAGACTCTTTTAAAAAAGAATTCCTAGAGATGAAACACCATCTTCATGCCGAGCAAGAGCGGTTTGTTCTGGATTTGGAAACCCGCCAAAAACTGCTCAAAGAAACCTTTGCTTTGGAGGCCACGCAGATCGTGGATCAGGTTTTAAACAAAGTGGCTAACACGTCTTTACCTCCGGCCGCTATAGAGACCGTCACAACCTCTGTGGCGCGGGATCTTTCCGTCGCTATGAAACGTTAGGGGGGGTATTTATGGATCCCGCAAAACTCTGGTATACCGTCAGTTTCATTATTTTTCTGGCCCTTCTGTATCGCCCGATCAAGGCCATTGTGGTCCCTGCTTTGGATCGCTATGCAGAAATGGTGGTACAACGCATGAAAGAGGCCCGCGCCCTGCGGGAAGAGGCCCAAAAGCTGGTCGCCCATTACAGCGAAGAGCTGCGGGATATGGAACAGACCTATGCCGA
>JBJTVN010000315.1:0-3496 GCA_046081225.1 Alphaproteobacteria bacterium | reverse complement strand
TGCCATGCTCCAACTCCCGTAGGAAGCGGGTACCCACACCACACAAAGCCGCCAGTTGTTCTTGCGTCAGCTTCTGTTTTTTGCGGGCATTACGAACGGCGCAGCCTAGCCATTTTGTATTTGTATCCATTTTCATCCCTTTCGGGTTGAAAATAGCATGGAAGGCAGAAAAGTCAAGAGAATAATCCCGATAGGGATTTTTTAGTGCGCCAAGGGGCTTTTGTGTGTTTTTAAATCCTGATCGGGATTATTTTGGTGGCCAAGTCTTGCGGGTTAATAAAAAATCGTCAGCAACAGTGTATGTTTGAAAGAATTCCCAATGGGCATGGACTTGGCGCGAACGTCTCTGCCGCGAAATATCACACGCCATCCCTTCATAAAACACTTCCCTATTAAGGATTTTTTCTGTAAACCTTAATAAGGCTTTTTATTATTAAGGGAAAAAGCTCAGGAAAAAAATGTTAAGGGTCAAAACGAACATGGCAGACAAGGCAGCAAATACCCGACTTGGAAGCTACGTTTCCCGCAGCACAGCTGGGGAAGACTTCAAGGCTTTTGTGCCAACCGCACTGCCACCCCAACCGCCGCTGGATATGGATCGGCTCTATAAATCCCTTGATCAGGCGATGAAGGCCATGGGCGGGATTGATGCGCTGGCCAAGCTGCTGCCAGACATCAGTTTGTTCCTGTACATGTATGTTCGCAAGGAAGCCTTGCTGTCCTCGCAAATCGAGGGAACGCAGTCGTCTCTTTCTGATCTGCTGCTGTTTGAAAATGAAGAAACGCCCAGTGTTCCCGTGGATGATGTGGAGGAAGTTTCCAACTATATCGCTGCCCTGAACCACGGTCTTGCGCGTATGAAAGACGGTTTTCCGCTTTCTGTGCGTTTGATGCGTGAAATGCACAAAATTCTGCTCCGCGGTGGGGGTGGGGCCAACAAGTCCCCTGGCGAGTTTCGCCGTTCGCAAAACTGGATTGGCGGCATTCGCCCCGGCAAGGCACGTTTCGTTCCGCCACCGCCTGAGATGGTGGATGATCTGATGAGTGACCTGGAAAAATTCGCCCATGATGAAGAGCAAAAACTGCCTGCACTGGTGAAAGCCGCCCTGATTCACGTTCAGTTTGAAACCATCCACCCGTTTCTTGATGGCAATGGCCGTCTGGGGCGGCTGCTCATCACGCTGCTCTTGTGTGCCGATGGCGTGCTGGCGCAGCCGATTTTGTATCTCAGTTTGCATTTCAAGGCGCATCGTCAGCTGTATTATGACCTGTTGCAGGATGTGCGTCTGAAAGGGGATTGGGAACGCTGGTGCGAATTCTTCCTTGATGGCGTAGCCGCAACAGCCACGCAGGCCGCCGATGATGCCCGAAAGATTATTGACTTATTGGAACGTGACCGTCTGGCTATCAGTCAAATGGGCAAAGCCTCCAAAAGCGCCCTCAAAATCCATGATTATCTAAGGCGGAGGCCCTACCTTGCCATGACCAAGGTTGCCGCCGAGCTTGGTATCTCCGTGCCATCCACCACCAGTACCGTGCAAAAGTTGGTGGAGATGGGGATTCTCAAAGAAATGACAGGCAAATCCCGTAACCGCATTTTTGCCTACGAGGCCTATCTGGAGATTCTGGCCGCAGGGACAGAGCCGATACCATGACGCCCTGATCCCCTCAACCTCCTGTCCCCATAATCACCCCCGATCGCTCCATCGCGTCAAACGGGTCTTACGCGGGGGTACGACGGGGTGGACGCAGGGGCGGCAATCGCGCCAAAGTTCTTGTTTATCGCACCAAATTGTGTCGCGCATCTTGAATTGCGACAAAAATTGTGTTATTGTGTCACGAAAGGTGAAACAATGACCACCAAATCCATCCTGCAACAAGAGCAAGCCGCTATTCTCAATGTTCTAAAGGGCTTGGGTGCTGGGGCAGATCTTGAAGACATTCAGCACGCTTTGCCATTCCCTCTGGAACGTCGTACCTTGCAGCGGCGTTTGGTTCAGCTTTTGGCAAGGGGAGAGCTGGGCATTAAGGGCAAGGGCCGTGCCACGCGGTATTTTCTGGATGCCTCAGAAGGGGGTGGCGATGACAACCCGATTCCCTTATCCACCGAAGCCCGCCACATTCGCGCGCAGGTCAACCGCCCCAAACATCAGCGGATGCCGGTCGGATACAATCGTGATTTTCTGGAAGCCTATCACCCCAATGAAACGTTCTATTTATCGCAAGAAGAGCGACATCGCTTGCAAGCCCTCGGCAAAACGGATGGCCTGACGCATCCCGCTGGTACCTATGTAAGGCACATCCTGCAACGCTTGCTCATCGATTTATCGTGGAATTCCTCTCGATTGGAGGGCAACACCTATTCGTTATTGGAAACGGAGCGGCTATTGGCCTTGGGTGAAGCCGCGGCGGGGAAATCCGCCCTCGACGCGCAAATGATCCTGAACCATAAAGATGCCACCCTCTTTTTGGTGGAGGCCGCTGAAGACATAAGTTTCAACCGTTATACCATTCTCAACGTGCATGCCTTGCTGGCGAACAACCTCTTGCCGGACCCGCAGGCGCCTGGTCGGCTGCGTTTCATTCCGGTGGATATCGGTGGTTCTGTTTTTGAGCCGCTGGGTATCCCGCAGATCATCAGCGATACCTTTGATAGGATCCTGCACAAGGCCTCGGCCATCGAAAACCCCTTTGAGCAGGCGTTTTTTGCCATGGTGCAGTTAACCTATCTCCAACCCTTCGATGATGTGAACAAGCGGGTGTCCCGTCTGGCGGCTAACATTCCTCTTCTTAAGCATAATCTGGCCCCGCTTTCCTTTGTGGACATGCCCGAATCGCTTTATATTCAAGGGATGTTGGGGGTATATGAATTAAACCAGCCCGCACTGCTCAAAGATGTATTCCTTTGGGCCTATGAGCGTTCCGCCGCCCGCTATGCGGCGATCCGTCAAAATATGACACAGCCTGACCCCCTCCGCCTAAAATATCGAGACACGATGCAGGCGCTGATTCATGACATTGTCGCCCAAAAGATGACCCGCAGGCCAGCGGCAGCGGCGATAAAAACAGCCGCCTCAGGCTTGCCCAGCGCTGATCAAGCACGCTTCACAGAAGCGGTGGAAACGGATCTGATGGGGCTGAATGAAGGCAACTGCGCCCGCTATCGCCTGAGTTTGCGTACTTTTCAGGACTGGAAGCGGTTGTGGTGAGGATCATCCCGATAGGCGTTTTTTGATGAACGGCAGAGGTCTTGCACCACAGGCTGTTTTTTGTTACGCAGACATGATGACTTCATCCGGGAGGCGCATCCTATCGTTCATGCGAAAGGAAGATCACCGCATCTCATGCGTTTTACACGGGGGTATGATAGGATGCCTCGGGGGCAATCGCGCCGAAGTTCTTGTTTATCGGGCCAAATTGTGTCACCATGTCAATCAAAGATAAAATCCGTCATCCCCTCATGAAAACCCTCACAGAAGAATCTTTGGAGGCTTAC
>JBJTVN010000314.1:0-6187 GCA_046081225.1 Alphaproteobacteria bacterium | reverse complement strand
CGAGGGATAGGCCCTTTAGGGGGGGAAGGCCAAAAACCTGCCCCCTTCGCCGTTTTTAGGCCTCTGCCAAAATGTCCTGCATGGTGTACATTTCTTCCAGGCATTTGCCGGCGCCCATGACCACGCAGTTTAGGGGGTCTTTGGCGCTGATGACGGGCAGGCCCGTGGCCTGGTGCAGCAATTTATCCAGATTGTTCAGCAATGCGCCCCCACCGGTTAACAAAATCCCGTGATCCACGATGTCGGCGGACAATTCGGGGGGGGTGTGTTCCAGGGCCTCTTGCACGGCCTCGATCATGGCGGTGATGGGCTCGGACAGGGCTTCGGCCACTTGCTTTTCGTTGATTTCGATTTCTTTGGGCACGCCCTCCACCATGTCGCGGCCACGGATTTTCATGACCTTGCCAATGCCAGAGGCGGGCTTGATGGCCGTGCCAATTTCCATTTTGATGCGCTCGGCGGTGGCTTCTCCGATCAACAGGCTGCAGGTGCGGCGGACATAACTGATGATGGTTTCATCCATAATATCACCCCCCACCCGAATGGATCGGGCATACACCAGACCCCCAAGGGATGTGACGGCCACCTCTGTGGTGCCGCCCCCAATGTCCACCACCATGCTGCCTTTGGGCTCGGTGACGGAAATGCCCGCGCCCAGGGCGGCGGCCATGGGTTCTTCGATCAAATACACGGCCCGTGCACCGGCCCGCTCGGCAGATTCCTGAATGGCGCGACGCTCGATGGCGGTGGCGCTAGAGGGCACACAGATCACCACACGGGGACTGGCAAAGACTTTGCGGTTGTGGACCTTTTGGATAAAGTGCTTAATCATTTCCTCCGCAATGTGGAAATCAGAAATCACCCCATTACGCAGGGGACGCACCGCCGTAATGTTGGCGGGGGTTTTTCCCAGCATCTGTTTGGCATCGGCCCCAACCGACAAAACAATTTTTTTGTTTTTCACGTTGGCCAAAGCCACAACAGAGGGTTCGTTCAGAACAATCCCCCGTCCCTGAACGTAAACAAGGGTGTTGGCCGTTCCCAAGTCAATGGCCATATCACAGGAGATCATACCAAAAAGTTTTGAAAACATGCCGCGCACTCCTAAGGTGTTTTTTCTTGTTTTGTTATGTGACGATCTTTTATAAATCGACATAATCACACTCTGCCGCGTATTGTTAAAAAAAAGGTTAACACAAATCCGGTTCGCTATCTTTTTTTAACCATGATCTATGTTCTTTCTCCCCCCGATATTCTGCCCCCTTTGCGGGATATGGCCATGGTATGCAGCCACCCCGCTGTGACGGCGTTTCAGATCCGTCTGAAGTCGGCCACAGATGTAACGATTGCACAGGCTGTGGGCGCTGTCCAGCCCCTTTGTCGGGCCCATCAGGTGGCTCTGATCCTGAATGATAATCCCGTCTTGGCCAGGCGCTTGGGGTGCGACGGTGTGCATGTGGGGGCCGAGGATACCCCCGTGGCCACGGCGCGGGCCCAAATGCCCACGGGGGCCATCATCGGGGCGTCCTGTTATAATGACATCGCCTTGGCCGTGCGGGCCAAAGCGGACGGCGCCAGTTATGTGGCCTTTGGGGCCCTATACCCCAGCCCCACGAAACAGGCCAAAACCGGCGCCACCTTGGATTTGTTTACTCAGTGGCATCAGGGGCCGGCTGACCCCTTGCCAAGTGTGGCCATTGGTGGCATACAGCTAAGCGGGGCGGCGGAAATCCTGAATGCTGGTGCCAGCGGCGTTGCCCTGTGCAGCGGCATCTGGGATGATGTGGGGGCCGCGTTGCAGCAGATGGATCATCTTTTGAATCAATATGGGGACAGGGTATGGATGTTAACGCCAACGACCTGAAAGTCGGGAATATCGTCAATCACAAAGGCAAATTGTGGGTCATTTTGAAAACCATGCACACCCAGCCTGGCAAAGGCGGGGCCTATATTCAGGCCGAGATGAAAGCCCTTCTGGAGGGCACCAAGCTCAACGAGCGCTTTCGCTCCTCCGAACGCATAGACCGCGTGCGTCTGGATGAAGAAATCTATCAATTTCTGTTTTTGCAGGATGATATGATCACCCTGATGCACAAAGAAACCTTTGAGCAAATCACCCTGCCCAGCGATATTTTGGGTGATACTCTGCCGTTTTTGCAGGATGATATGGATGTGACGGTGTTGTTTTACGAAGGCAAACCCCTGAGCGTCACTCTGCCCGAAACGGTGGTTTTGGACATTGTTGAGGCCGAGCCCACCATCAAGGGGCAGACGGCCACATCGTCCTATAAACCCGCCATCCTGTCCAACGGGGAAAAAATCATGGTGCCCCCGTATCTTGAGGCCGGCGCCAAGGTGGTGGTGGACACACGGGACGGCAGCTTCGTGGAAAAGGCCAAAGGATAAGCCTTTTAAGGGGTAAGCCTTTATTGCGAAAAAAAATCTCACGCCCCTTGACATATCAGGGGTGGCTACTTACCTAAGGGGTAGCGTTGGCAATCCATCGTTTTTTATTGCAAAAATGAATAGAGGTTACATTTATGAACTTTCGCCCCTTACACGATCGCATTTTGGTGCGTCGTCTGGAACAAGACGAAAAAACCGCGGGTGGGATCATCATCCCCGACACAGCCAAAGAAAAACCCATTCAGGGTGAGGTTGTGGCCGCAGGTCCTGGTGCCCGCAACGACAAAGGTGAAATTGCCGCTTTGGATGTGAAAGTGGGCGATGTCATCCTGTTTGGAAAATGGTCAGGAACCGACGTGAAAATCGACGGTCAAGAGTACCTGATCATGAAAGAATCCGATGTTCTGGGTGTTCTCACCGGTGCTTCGGCCAAGAAAAAAGCTGCTTAGTATCTTTAAACATAAAGGAAACCTGAATTATGACTGCAAAACTGATTCGCTTTGGCAGCGATGCGCGTGATGAAATGATCAAAGGTGTGATCAAACTCGCGGATGCTGTGTCTGTAACCTTGGGCCCCAAGGGCCGTAACGTGGTGATCAAAAAATCTTTTGGCGCCCCCCAAATCACCAAGGACGGTGTGACGGTGGCCAAGAGCATCGAACTGGCTGAGCCTTTCCAAGACATGGGCGCCCAGTTGATCCGCGAAGTGGCCAGCAAAACCAACGATCTGGCTGGTGATGGTACCACCACCGCCACCGTTTTGGCCCGCGCTATTATCGTCGAGGGCAACAAAGCCGTCGCCGCTGGCATGAACCCTATGGATCTGAAACGGGGGATTGATTTGGCCGTTGGTAAGATTGTTGAATTCCTGCAAAAACAATCCAAAGCCATTTCTTCATCCGAAGAAATTTCCCAGGTGGGCACCATTTCCGCCAACGGGGAAAAAGAAATCGGGGAAATGATTGCCAGCGCCATGAAAAAAGTGGGCAACGAAGGCGTCATTACCGTTGAAGAAGCCAAAAGTTTGGCCTCTGAGCTGGATGTTGTGGAAGGGATGCAGTTTGACCGTGGGTACCTGTCCCCCTACTTCGTGACCAATTCTGAAAAAATGGTCGCCGAGCTGGACAACCCGTTTATTTTGCTGCACGACAAAAAACTCAGCGGTTTGCAGTCCTTGCTGCCCGTTTTGGAAGGTGTGGTGCAAAGTGGCCGTCCGTTGTTGATCATTGCCGAAGATGTGGAAGGCGAAGCCCTCGCCACGTTGGTGGTGAACAAACTGCGCGGTGGTCTGAAAGTGGCGGCTGTGAAAGCCCCTGGTTTCGGTGACCGTCGCAAAGCCATGCTGGAAGACATTGCCATTTTGACCGGTGGGGAAGTGATTTCCGAAGACATCGGCATCAAACTGGAAAATGTCACCCTGAACATGCTGGGAACTGCCAAAAAAGTCCGCATTACCAAAGATGACACCACCATCATCAACGGCAACGGCAAAAAAGGCGACATTGACGCCCGCTGCGCCCAAATCCGTGCCCAGATCGAAGACACATCGTCCGATTACGACAAAGAAAAACTGCAAGAGCGTCTGGCCAAACTGTCCGGCGGTGTGGCGGTGATTCGCGTCGGTGGTGCCACAGAAACTGAGGTGAAAGAGCGCCGTGACCGTGTGGATGATGCTTTGCACGCCACCCGGGCTGCCGTTCAAGAGGGTATTGTGGCCGGTGGTGGTCGCGCCCTGCTGTTCGCCACCAGCGTTCTGGCAAACCTGAAGGGTGACAATGCCGATCAAAACACAGGGATCGACATCGTCCGTCGGGCGGCTCAGTCCCCCATTCGTAAAATCGTTGAAAACGCAGGATACGATGGCGCTGTGATTGCGGGCAAATTGCTGGAAAGCAAAGACGGCAACTACGGCTTTAACGCCCAAACAGGCGAATACGTGGACATGATCAAGGCCGGTATTATCGACCCCACCAAGGTTGTGCGTACCGCGCTGCAAGATGCGGCCTCTGTGGCCTCTCTCTTGATCACCACCGAAGCCATGGTGGCCGACAAGCCCGAGCCCAAAAACGACAACACCCCCAGCGCCGGCGGCATGGGGGACATGATGGGCGGTATGGGCGGATTCTAACGGATCTCTTCCTTTCGCCTTCCCCAAAGCCCCGCTCCCCTCATAAGGGGGCGCGGGGTTTTTCTTTTTTGGGTGCGTTTTTTCACAGGAACAAAAGCAAAATGGGGGCCACCCCGCAGGGGTCTTGGCGTTTTTTTATGACAATTGTCTTGATACCCCTGGGCAAAAATGCTATGCGTCCTTTTCTGTATGCTGTTTGGTATGGCATATGGGCCTGTAGCTCAGCTGGTTAGAGCGCACCCCTGATAAGGGTGAGGTCGGTGGTTCGAGTCCACTCAGGCCCACCAGCAATGGTGGGATCACCCGCAACCTCTTCGAAGATTATAGATCATGAGCACCCTAATCGATATCACCGCCCGCGAAATTCTGGATTCCCGTGGATACCCCACGGTTGAGGTTGATGTTCGTTTGGATGGCGGGGCGGTGGGACGTGCGGCTGTGCCGTCTGGGGCCTCTACGGGCCTTTATGAGGCCGTGGAAAAACGGGATGGCGACACCAAACGCTATGGCGGCAAAGGGGTTTTAAAGGCTGTTGAGGCCGTGAATACCGAAATTGCCGATGCCTTAATCGGTATGGATGCCTGTGATCAGGTGGGGATTGATCAGGTCCTGATGGATCTGGATGGGACAGACAACAAGGGGCGTTTGGGGGCCAATGCCCTGCTGGGGGTGTCTTTGGCCACGGCCCGCGCCGCCGCCGCTTTTCAGGATGTGCCCCTATACCGCGCCTTGGGGGGCAGTTTTGCGTCTTTGTTGCCGGTGTCCATGATGAACATCATCAATGGCGGACAGCATGCGGACAATGCGCTGGATGTTCAGGAATTTATGATCATGCCCGTGGGGGCCCCTTCCTTTTCAGAAGGGTTGCGCATGGGGTCTGAGATTTTCCATGCCCTGAAAAGTATCCTGAAAACCAAAGGTCTTGGCACCAACGTGGGGGATGAGGGGGGCTTTGCGCCGGCCATTGCCTCAACCCGCGCGGCGTTGGATTTGCTGGAATCCGCCATTGCGCAGGCGGGGTACAGCAGTGGCCGTGATGTGGTGTTGGCGCTGGATGTGGCGTCGTCAGAATTTTATCGTGATGGCCAGTACCACTGGCACGGGGAAAATCTAACCCTGTCCGCTGAGGCCATGGTGAATTATTATGAAACCCTAACCCGCGAGTATCCCATTGTGTCCATCGAGGATGCCCTGGATCAACAGGATTGGCACGGCTGGCAGGCCTTAACCAAAGCGCTGGGTCACCGGTTGCAGTTGGTGGGGGATGATTTGTTTGTCACCAACGTCAAGCGCCTGCAGCAGGGTCTGGACCAAGGGGCCGCCAACGCCATTTTAATTAAGGTCAATCAAATCGGCACCCTGACCGAAACGTGGCAGGCCATTGATTTGGCCCATCGTCACGGCTATGCCGCCGTGATGTCCCACCGTTCGGGGGAAACTGAGGATGCCATCATCGCCGATCTGGCCGTGGCCTTTGGCACGGGACAAATCAAAACGGGGTCGTTGTCCCGCAGCGATCGCTTGGCCAAGTACAATCAATTGATCCGCATTGAAGAAACGCTGGGCACCTCCGCCCGCTACGCCGGTGCGGCACTGGCCCAAAAATGGATGAAAGCACCCCTGAATCAGGCGGCGTGATTGTCAAAATCATGG
>JBJTVN010000313.1:0-4491 GCA_046081225.1 Alphaproteobacteria bacterium | reverse complement strand
GGACCTCTTGCGCGGCGCTGGTGGATGTGCAGCAGGGGGGAGAGGGGGTTCAGGCCACCCTTAACAATCGCTGCCCTGCCCCGCTGCGGGGGGATCTGTATGATGTGACAACGGGCCAAAGGTTGGCAGAGAGCCAAACCACAGGCACCACCCTGACCTTTCCCCCTGTGGCGGGGGACGGGGGGGCGCGGGTTGTGGCCATCAGGGGGGAAGATCATTTTGCAGGACGCTGGGTGTTACCATCCGTGTTTGCAGGCAAGGTGGCTGTGGTTTATGCCGCTGGCCGCCCCCAAGGCTTGCTGGAAGAAGCCACGTATATCACCAAAGCCCTTGAGGCCGCAGGTCATACCGTTGTGGTGGGGGCCATCTCGGCTTTGCAGGACGATCCAGATATTGCCACGTGGGTTTTGCCCGATGCTGTGGTGTTGGATCAGGACACCCAAGATATCTTCACAGCCAAAATAGAGGCCGGTGCCAGAGTGATTCGGTTTTGGGGGCCCCGTTTGGATGCCCTGCCCCCCCAAGAGCGAGATGGGTTGTTTCCCAGTCACCCCCGTTTTCAGGCGCGGCAACTGGGCACGGTTCTGGCGTGGCAATCGGCCCTGAAAAGCAAACCTTTTACCCCGCCCCTGCGTGGGGCTGGGGAGGACATAACCCTGCTGCGTCAAATCCTGCCAGAATCGGAAACGGCGGAGACACTGGCGCGTCTGTCCGATGAAACGCCGTGGATCACGGCGCGGACACTGGGTAAGGGGCAAATCGTTTTGATTCACACGGGGGTGATGCCCGAATGGGGCAATCTGGCAACATCGGGCAGTTTTGTGCCGTTGATGGGATCATTGGCCCGTTTTTCAGGGATAGAACACAAAGGCTCATCTGACGGGGCCGATCTGCCGTTACAACAACGTCTGATGCCTGATGGCACGTTGATACGGGAAACGGGGGCTTTGCTGCGCCCCCGTGATGAAAATACCCGCCCCACAAATACGCACCCCGCGGGGCTGTATGGTCACGGATCCACCCTGATTCCCCATAACATTGCATCCTTTTTGGCCAGCGAGCCCCCTGTGGAAACGGTTCTGCGCCCCCAAGAGGCTCTGCCCTTTACCGTGCGCAAGGTTCAGGAGACAGGCCTTGCCCGTGATCTGCGCCCTCTGGTTTTGCAGGGGATTGTGGGGGTGTTTGTGTTGGAATTGCTGGCGGTTTTGGCCTTGCATTTTCGGCGTTCTGGGGGAGCTGTGGCGTTCATGGCCCTGTTGGTTGTGTTGTTGGCTGGGGCTGCCGAGGCCAGAGAGGCCCAAATGGGTTATCTGAAAACAGGACAACCCGCCGTCGATCAGGCCACGGCCCGCGCCCTGAATGTGTTGATTCAGGAAACCCTGACCCGCACCAACATGCCCATTGCGCCGCAGGTTGTTGCCCTGTCATGGGATACGCCGGTTTCTGAATGGATGCCGTTGATGATGATCTATGGGTTGCCTGAACAGACCCGTACCTTGCCGCGGGATTTTTCTGAAAACCTGCGGCAGTATGCCGCGGGAGATGGATTGATCGTTTTGGATACGCGGGGCGGGATGCAGGCTTTGCAGTATCAAAGTCAGGTGGCCTCGCTGCAGCCCTTGGCCCGAGATTGGGGGTTAACGCCCCTGCAACCCGTGTCCCAAAAGCATGTTGTGCATCACAGTTATTACCTTTTGCCTAAACTGGTGGGATTGTGGCCGGGCCTGAATCCCATGGGGGCGGCCCCACAGGGATCCCAAGAGGGGGTTTTCAGTCTGATGGTTCTGGGCAGTGATCTGGCGGGGGGGCTGTTGTCCTCTGATCCCGATGTGCGGGAAAGCAGCGTGCGCACGGGCATCAACCTGATGATGTACGCCGCCACCACAACCTATAAGGATGATCAAATCCACATCGACGCCGTGATGAAACGGTTGAGGCCGTAGGGAAAAGGCGTGGCGTTTGTGATTCCAAAAAAACAAAGAAACACTAGGTGCGCTTAGCCTTTCATGCTAAAGCCTTAGGTCATGATGACACACCGCTTTCTCTTTGTTTTTATCATACTGCTTTTCTGTGGGTTTTCGGGGGCCCAGGCGAAAACGTGCTTGGTGCTTTCTGGTGGGGGGGCTTTGGGCATTGCCCACGTGGGTGTTTTGAAGGTTTTAGAGGACCAGCATGTTCCCATCGATTGCATCGCCGGCACCAGCATGGGGGCCATTGTGGGGGGGCTTTATGCATCAGGGTATTCTGCGCAGGAGCTGGAAACCTTAGTGGAAACCTCTCAGTGGGCCACATTGTTCAGCGAGCCCAACGTGCGTCGCGATTTTACCTTTCAGCGCAAGCGGGATGATCTGAACTTTCTGATGGGTTTTAAAATCGGCATCAACGACAAAGACGGGGTTGTTTTACCCAAGGGCGCCATTCTGGGCAATCAGATTGATCTGGCCTTTTTGGATTTTACCCTGCGCAGTCAGGGGATTGATGATTTTGATCGTTTGCCCATTCCTTTTCGGGCTGTGGCCTCGGATGTGGAAACGGGCAATCCCGTGGTTTTGGGGCGTGGATCCCTGGTCAAGGCCATGCGGGCCAGTATGGCGGTGCCAGGGGTTTTTGCGCCGGTGGAGATTGATGGAAAATTTTTGGTGGATGGGGGCGCATCCAACAACCTGCCCGTGGATGTGGCCAGAGCCATGGGGGCCAAGCATGTGATTGTGGTGCATATCCCGACGTTGCTGAAAACCTATCCAGAATTAACCTCGGCTTTGGCTGTGGCGGGACAGATGATTTCCATTTTGATTAAACAAAACGAGGATCGGCAACTCACCACCCTCACCGTTCATGATGTTTACATTCGGCCCGATATTAACGGCTTTACCTCCAGCGATTTCGCGCAGGCTAAGGCCATCGTGACGCCCGGCATCAAAGCCGCGCAGGACCAGCAAAAGGCTTTGTTACCTTTGGCCGTTTCCCCCGCCGAATACACCGCCATCCGCGCCCGCCAATATCGCCCCGTGCCGGAAAAACCCGTGATTGATTTTGTTCAGCTGAACAACGATTCCCCCCTGAGTGATGCCATTTTGTGGCAAAAAATCACCACAAAATCCGGGGAAAGGCTGTCCATACCTGCACTGCAAGAGGACCTTTCCCGTCTTTATGGGACAGGACATTTTGAAAGTGTCACCTTTGACATCGTGAATCGCCCTGGGAAAAAAGCGGGCGTTGTGGTGTCTGCCCACGAAAAAAGCAACCTGAATGCAACAAAAACGTCAAAGGATACGGATGGGCCAGCGGATGCTATGGCTTCGGCTGAAAGTGAGACAGGCAGAACCCCTGAAAAAGGCCTTTCCATCGCCACAACCTCCAAGGCTTGGTCCATGGATAATTTGCGTTTTGGCCTGAGTTTAGAGGATAATTTTGAGGGCAACACGTCCTATAACCTCTCCACCCGCTATTCCCAAACCCTGTTGAATGACTTGGGCGGCGAGCTGAACTTGGACGGCCAAGTGGGGGAAAACAACAAAGCCAAAGCCGAATGGTACCAACCCCTCAGCGCCCAAAAGGGGGCCTTTGTGGCCGCCAGCGGTGGTTACGAAGGGCAAAATATCCCCATTTTGCAAGACAAACAGGAAATTGCCAAATACCGTTTAACCCGCTACACTGGCCAAGTCGCCGTGGGCACAACCCTGCTGGATAACGACGCCGAGGCCCGCGTGGGATTAGAGCGGGGATACGGTTACGCCGACCTGAAAACAGGGGATCGTCCATCGGGCATCGATAATGATTTTGATATCGGGGATGCGTTTGTGTCCCTGGATTACGATACTTTGGATCAGGTCAATTTCCCCAAAAAAGGAAAATTTGGTAACCTTACCTTCCGCAAAGCCACAGAAACCCTAGGGTCAACAGATGATTATGAACAGGGACAAGGTCGCCTGACGTGGGTGGAAAGCGTGGATGATGAAAATACTTTTATCTTCACCAGCAGTCTGGACCTTTCGTTGGAGGATAACACCCCCATCAGCGGCCAGTTTTTAGGGGGCGGATTCCTGAATTTTTCCGGTTACCAAAAAGATCAAATCCTCAGCCCCAACATCAGCAGCAATCGCCTGCTCTACTTGCACCAGCTGTATGGCAACAGCGAAGACCTGTTTCATCTGCCTGTGTATGTCGGGGGATCGTTCGAGGTCGGGGATTATCAGGAACGGCGTCAGGATCTGTTACGGGATCCTATCATGTCAGGATCGGGATTTTTGGGCACCGATACGGTCTTTGGTCCGGTTTATTTAGGTTATGGCCAGTCCGAGGGTGGGCTACGGTCCGTTTATCTGTTCCTAGGGCGCACATTTTAAGGGGTTTGGAAAAAACCCTTCCCGAATGCGGCGGGAGCTGCTAAGGTTTTCGTGTTTTTCAGGATAAAACTGCGCTCGGTGGATCCGGCGGAAATGTTTTAAAGTATCGCTTTAAAACCAAAATGTTAATGAATTGTATATCCCC
>JBJTVN010000312.1:0-8912 GCA_046081225.1 Alphaproteobacteria bacterium | reverse complement strand
CCCCTTGCCTCAACCTAAAACAGTACTCTTCATTTGCGAGGGGTATATATTGAAATCTAATGCTTCGTTGTGTGAATTTTCAAAGGCTAGAAGAGCCATGTGAAGATTGTCTATGTGTTGAATGAAATCATACTGAAAGGCTGTTACGGGATCGGGATCGGATCCATAGCGTTCTGCAATTTTTTGTTTCAGATGGTTTAGATCAGTATCTCCATCCGTCTGAAGTAAAGTGTTTACACCATCCCTTAGTATGGTCATAGCTTGAGAAGAAAATTCCATGTTGTCATTTAGTATATGTGCCAGATCATCCACAAAATTTTGGCCTTCAACCCCAGTTTTTAGATGGCTGCTTAGCTTTTGCAATTCAGCAAATGGGTTTAAAATTTCATAAAGCTTTCCAAGCCAAGCGTATTGGGGTAAATTTCTTTGGGGGGCAGTGGTGCCTTTTTTTCCGTAACCCTTGTATGTGTTTGAGCCCCTATCTAAATGCGCCATCCCCAACCTCCCTTTCAATCCTTAAAAAAATAAAGTCATGCCCCCATCATGCCCCAAACGCGGGGGTTGGTCTGTAATAAATGTCACATTTTGATGGTTACAGGGCGCAGAACAGCATATTTTGTCACCTGTCACCTGCCCCCCCTTTACCTTCTCTTAACCCTGTCCTGATACAAAGGAAAAGAACACGCTATGGTGGTACTTAAAAAAAAGACCTAATGGATCAGGAGCCCCCCTCCCATGCGCAAAGAATGGACGTTGATCAAACAATACCTGCCTGTTTTGCTGCTTTCGGCCACGGTTTTGGTGGTGGCCAGCGTTCTGGTGATGGTGTTTTCCCTGGACAGCACCCTGTGGGTGAAGCTGCAAAAACAAAAAACCCGCGCGGATTATGCGTCGTTACAGACGGTGTTTGCGTCTTTGTCCTCTTGGTCGTGGATGATGGTGAATCTGGCGGGGGTGGCCGTGGCGTTATGTGGGGCAGCCTCGTGGATTGTCTGGCAACGCCAGCGGGATCTGCTGCGGGATGTATCGGGGATTTGTGATGCCTTTGTGTATCAGCGTCCCCACACCCCGCAAAATCGGGCCCTTGCGCAGATGCTTGGGGTTTATTTTCAAAAAGACACCCAGCCTTCAAAACCATCCCCATCCTTTGATGTGTTTCGGGATTGGCCGACGGCGTGCATTCTGTTTGACGCCCAAACAGGGGCCATGGTGTATGCCAACGATGCGGCCCGTCAGGGATTGTCCGCTTTGGACATTGCCGAAGATGCCTTGAGCTTTTCCGCCTTCTGGGATGTCGTTGCCCCGTCACAGGATGAACCCACGGCCCCCGCGACGGTGTCTTTTGCATCGGATTATGATGCTTACACCCTGCACCTCGCCCCTTACGGGTCCCAAAGGGTGGCGTTGTGGTTTCCTGCCCCCCCCGCCGCCATCATCCCCGCCCCGTTGCCCACCCCCGTTTCCCCATTTGATCAGAGCGTTGCGACGGAGCGTTTGCGCCGCGAATTAACGGACCTCGCCGCCCATCTGGGTCAGCGTCAAGAGGCCCAATCGGTCTATGATCAAACCACCCTGATTCACAGAACATCCCAAAACTCTCTGATGACCGTGTCTACCGTCTCTTTGATGGCCCAGCGGATGAGTGATACCGCCCGCCACATTGCCCAGCACATTGATGCCTCTCAGCAATCCATTCAGGGGGCCAACATGTTGACCCGTGATGCCATGCAAACCATCGAACGTCTGGCCTTCGCGGCCAAAGAGGTGGGGGATGTGGTGAATCTGATTAACGACATTGCCGAACAAACCAGCCTGTTGGCCCTGAATGCCTCCATCGAGGCCGCTTCAGCTGGGGAGGCCGGTCGTGGCTTTGCCGTTGTGGCGCACGAGGTGAAAAATCTGGCCAACGAAACCGCCAAAGCCACCGACGCCATCGCCATAAAAATCCGCGACATTCAGGCCGTCACCCAAACCGTCGTGGGCGCCATCGGGGCCATCAGCCGCAGCATGCAAACCATCATCGGATCCAGCAACGCCATTGCCAACACGCTGGACCAGCAAAATGAATCCGCAAAATCCATCGTCAAACACATTCACGAGATTGACAGGACCATGAAAACTTTGGAAAAAGAAAGTCAAATGGCCGAAAATTATGCGGGGGCTGCTGTGAATACCCTAATCTCTCTGGCGGATCGCACGTGGCAATTGTCCCAAAGTGCTGCCTAGATGACCAAACGTCTGCCCATTCTTGGGGTGATGACCACAGGGGGAGATTGCCCAGGCCTGAATGCGGCCTTGGCGGCCTTGGGGAAAATGGCACCATCGTTTGGGTATGAATTGCTGGCCATTCGCGGGGGTACGGCGGGCCTGTTGTCTGTGCCCCCAGATGTGTTCCCTTTGGGGCCCGATACCCTGCCAGAGGCCATCATTGGCCAAGGCGGCAGCATTTTGGGCAACATCAACGCCGATACCCCCAAACCCGAAACCGAAGACGCCGCCAACGCCCTGCACGATACCCTGAATCAGGCCGTTCATCGCTTGGGTCTGGCGGGGGTGATTGTCATTGGCGGAGATGGAAGCTTTCGCATCGCCCACGCATGGCACCAGCACAGCGGTGTCCCCATCATCGGGATTCCCAAAACCATCGACGCAGACGTGGGGGGCACCCATTACACCTTGGGCTTTGACAGTGCCACCGCAGAAAACGTGCGGGGGTTGTCCCTGCTGCGGGCCACCGCCGAGAGCCACCACCGCATCATGGTGGTGGAAATCATGGGACGCGCCCATGGGCGCTTGGCCTTGGCCAGTGGATTGGCGGCCATGGTGGATGGGATTTTGATCCCCGAATGTCATCCCAACATGGATACATTCTGTGCCGAGCTGAACAAGAAACAGCACCAAAAAAGCCTGATGATCGTGGTGGCAGAGGGGCTGCAGACGCTTTCTGGCCTGCCCGGGGGGCGGCTGATGGAAACCTTGGCAGATGCTTTGCAAACCCGTCTGAATCGTCCCGCCCGCACCATGGTCATGGGGTATTTGCAACGCGGGGCCCCGCCCACGGCCTTTGAGCGTCAAAGGGCCATTCAGATGGCCCACGCCGCCCTTTCGCTGGCCAAGGCCGGAGAAAAACAAGCGGTTGTCACCGTCAATCAACATGGTAACATAGGGGCCATGACCCTTGAAGCCCTCATTACTGCCCCTGTGACTGATTTGCGCGATTCTTTGATTTTGGCCCAGAGTATGGGCATTGCCTTGGGTCGGACCCCCGCTCTATGATCCAAACCCAAAATCCCGCCACGGGCGTTGTTGAACAGCGTTTTTCCCCCCTTAGCCTTCATCAGGTCGCTGATGCCCTCGACAGGGCGGATATGGCCCAGCGGATTCATAAAACCACATCGCTGGCCCAGCGCGGGGCGTGTTTAACGCAGATGGCGTCTTTGTTGTTGGCCCAAAAGGATCATTATGCCGCCTTGATGACCCGTGAAATGGGAAAACCCCTGTCACAGGCGGTGGCCGAGGTTGAAAAATGCGCCGCCGCCTGTACCTATTACGCGACCCATGGGGAAGCCCTGCTGGCGCCGCGCCATGAAGCCAACGCCGTGATCCAGTACGATCCCTTGGGGTTGATTTTGGGGGTGATGCCGTGGAATTTCCCCTTTTGGCAGGTCATTCGCTGCGCCGCCCCTGTGTTGATGGCGGGGAATGGGTTTGTTTTGAAGCATGCCTCCAACGTGCCCCAATGCGCCTTGGCGTTGCAGGATCTGTTTGGGGCGGCGGGCTTTGTGCCCAACCTGTTTCAAACGGTGCTGGTGGAAAAAGACATGGTGGCCGCCATCATCGCCGATGATCGCATTCGCGGGGCAACCCTGACAGGCAGCGAGGCTGCGGGGGCGTCCCTTGCCCGTCTGGCCGGTGCCGCATTAAAGCCCACGGTTTTGGAATTGGGGGGCAGTGATCCCTTTATCATTATGCCCAGCGCGGATCTGGATAGGGCCGCCGAGGCCGCCGTTCAAGCCCGTATGCTGAACACCGGTCAATCCTGCATTGCGGCCAAGCGTTTTTTGATTCACACCGATGTTTATGATGGGGTTGTGCAGAGGATTCTGGCCCACGTGGATGCCTTAACGGTGGGGGATCCCTTGGACCCCCGCCATAATCTGGGCCCTCTGGCCACACAGGGGATACGGGCGGGCCTGTGGGAGGATGTGGGCTCCACGCTGGCGGCGGGGGCCAAGGCCCTGCGCATGGGCGGCCCCACCGACGGCCCTGGCTTTTTTTACACCCCCACCGTTTTGGCGGATATCCCCCCCGATGCGCCGGCGGCCCGCAAAGAGCTGTTTGGCCCCGTGGTGAGTCTTTATCGTTTCACAACCCAAGACGACGCCCTGCGTGTGGCCAACAGCACTCCTTATGGTCTGGGTGCGTCGGTCTGGACCCAGGAACCTTTGGAAAAAAAAGCGTTTGCCGATGGCCTGGAGGCCGGTAGTATCACCATCAACGGTATGGTGCGCTCTGATCCCGCGTTGCCCTTTGGGGGTGTCAAAGCCTCTGGTTATGGGCGCGAGCTGGGGTCCGAGGGGATTCGTACCTTCACCAACATGAAAACACTGCGGGGGCTGTCATGATTTTGTTAACGGGTGGGGTGGGATTCATTGGGTCCAACGTTCTGGCCACGCTGAACGCACGGGGGCGGGATGATGTTCTGCTGGTGGATGTGTTGGGCGATGATGGCCGTTACCGCAACATTGCCAAGCGGTCCTTTGTGGATATTCTGCACCCCGACGCTTTGGAGGGGTTTTTGGCCAAAGGACGCCACAGCATCAGCGCGGTGCTGCATTTGGGGGCCATTTCTTCAACTCTGGAGCAGGATGCGGATAAAATCTACACCCAAAACGTCCGCTGTTCCCGCCTGCTTTGGGATTGGTGCACCCAGCATCTGGTGCCGTTTTTATATGCCTCTTCGGCGGCGACCTACGGCGATGGCAGTTTGGGGTTTCGGGATAACCTGAGCCACCATGAAAATCAACGTTATTACCCCCTCAATCCCTATGGCTGGAGCAAGCACGTTTTTGATCAGTTTTGCCTGAAAACCTACGAAGCGGCCCGTCCTTGCCCGCCCCAGTGGTTCGGATTAAAGTTTTTCAACGTTTACGGTCCCAACGAATACCACAAAACCGGTCAGCACAGTGTGGCCCATAACATGTTTTAACAGATTCAGGCGGGGGAAAAGGCCCGCTTGTTCAAATCCTATCGCCCCGATTATGATCACGGGGGACAGCTGCGGGATTTTGTGTGGGTTCAGGATTGCGTGGATGTGATGCTTTGGTTGCTGGATCATCCCAATGTATCAGGAATGTTGTTGAACATCGGCAGCGGTTACGCCCGCAGTTTCAATGATCTGGCCCATGCAGTATTCAATGCCATGGGTCAGTCGCCCCGCATAGAGTACATCGATATGCCCGTGACGTTGCAGGGGGCCTATCAATACGAAACCTGCGCGGACCTTTCCACCCTCAGATCCCTTGGCTACACCAACCCCATGACCTCGCTGGAGGACGGCGTTCGCGCCTATATACAGGACTACATGATGCAGCCAGATCGGTATCGGTAAATCAGGGATCAGAACACGGCCCAAGGGGGGGGTAAAAATATACGTTATCCCCCTAAAACACCCGTGTTTCCGTGGGGCGGACGTACAGGGTGTCGCCCTTGGCAACGGTATAGGTGTCCATGACGCTTTGGGAAATCTCCACCTGCAGGAACTGGCCGCCGGCGCGTTCCAGCTCCAGTTTGATCAGGGGGCCGGCGGGGTTGATGTGGACAACCTTGGCAGCGATGTATTCGTGATCTTTATCGGGGGTTTTGGTGATCCACATTTCATGGGGGCGGGCGTAAATTTTGACGGGGGTTCCGCCGGTGGGCTTGCGCAGGGTTTTTGTTTTCACGGGCAAAACGGGGGCGGGGGGCTCGATCAACCCAGGCAGCACACGCCCCACCAGACTGGAAAATTCAGGGTACCGTCCCAACCAACCGGTGGTTTTTTTGCTCTCCAGGGGCAAATTCATTTCAATAATATCCGTTTCGGCCAGATGCACGGTGCCATTGCTGTCTTTCCACCCGTCAAATTCATTATAATTCCCCAAAAAGTCATACACAAAGGCATTTTTGGGATGTTTCCAAACCTCGGCGGGGGTGCCGGTTTGCTCGATGCGGCCGTGGCTCATGACCACCACGCGATCGGAAACCTCCATGGCTTCCTCTTGGTCGTGGGTGACAAACAGACTGGTGATATGCATGTCATCATGCAAACGGCGCATCCAGCGGCGTAGATCTTTGCGGATTTTCGCATCCAGTGCCCCAAAGGGCTCATCCAGCAGCAGCACCTTGGGCTCCACGGCCAAAGCCCGCGCCAGTGCCACCCGTTGCCGCTGTCCCCCCGAAAGTTGCTGGGGATAGCGGTTATGAAAGGCATCCAGATGCACCAGATGCAGCAGTTTCATCACTCTGTCGCGGATGTCCTCTTCGCTGGGGCGGGTGTCTTTGGGGCGGACCCGCAGACCAAAGGCCACGTTCTGAAAAACCGTCATATGTTTGAACAGCGCGTAATGCTGAAACACAAAACCCACGCCGCGATCCCGTACATCTTTGTCATGCATGGGGTCGCCGTCCAGATACACCGTGCCAGAATCGGCAAATTCCAAACCCGCAATGATCCGCAGCAATGTGGTTTTTCCCGAACCCGATGGGCCCAGCAGGGCCACAAGCTCGCCGCTTTGGACCTCCAGGTTGACATCTTTCAGGGCCACGAAGGGGCCAAAACGCTTGTTGATGTTGCGGGCATGGATGGCCATGAAAAAATCCTCAGCGATGGGCGGTTCTGGCCTCGATGATCCGCTTCAGGATCAGCGTGACCAAGGCCAACAGGGTTAACAGAGACGCAACGGCAAAGGCCGCCACAAAATTGTATTCGTTATACAAAATTTCAACGTGCAGGGGAATGGTGTTGGTTTCCCCCTTGATATGCCCCGATACCACGGACACAGCCCCAAATTCCCCCATGGCACGGGCATTACACAACAGGACGCCATACAGCAAGCCCCATTTGATGTTGGGCAACGTCACGGTGAAAAAGGTTTTCCAGCCACTGGCCCCCAGCAGCAGGGCGGCCTCTTCCTCTTCGGTGCCCTGTTCCTCCATCAGGGGGATCAATTCACGGGCCACAAAGGGAAAGGTGACAAAGATGGTCGCAATCACCAACCCGGGCACGGCAAACAAAATCTCCACCCCGTTATCGATTAACCACGCCCCCAGGGCCGAATGCACCCCAAACAGCAGCACATAAATCATCCCCGAAATCACGGGGGACACAGAAAACGGCAGATCAATCAGCGTGGTCAACAGGCGCTTGCCCGTAAATTCAAACTTGGTGATGGCCCAACTGGCGGCCACCCCAAACACCAGATTAAACGGCACCGCAATGGCCGCCACCAACAGGGTCAGGCGAATGGCGGACAGGGCGTAGGGATCCATGATGCCCTCAGCGTAGGCCGAAAAGCCCTTGCGCAGGGCCTCAACAAACACCGCCACGACGGGCAATCCCACAACAATTCCCAAAAATGCCAACGCAATGGCCACCAACACAAAGCGCAAAACGGGGGATTCATCCATGGGGCGAAGGCACTGTGGCATGGCGCTTTATCCCCGAAAGGCCCGCTGTTGACTCCATTTCTGAAGCCAGTTGATGGTCAGCAGCATAAAAAAGGAAAACACCAACATCACCAACGCCAGCGCCGTGGCCCCAGCATAATCATATTGTTCCAGTTTCATCACAATCAACAGGGGGACGATCTCTGACACCATGGGCATATTGCCCGCAATAAAAATCACAGAGCCATATTCCCCCAGCGCCCGCGCAAAAGCCATCGCAAAGCCCGTCATTAGGGCAGGGGTGATGTGGGGAAAAATGACGTAACGGAAGACTTGGAGACGGTTGGCACCCAGACTGGTGGCGGCCTCTTCCCATTCGCGTTCCATGTCCTCTAACACGGGCTGCACCGTGCGCACAACAAAGGGCAGGCCGATAAAAATCAGGGCAATGGTGATGCCCAGCGGGGTAAAGGCAACCTGAAACGGCAACATCTGCCCAATCCAGCCCGTTGGGGCATACAGGGCAGTCAGGGCAATCCCCGCCACCGCCGTGGGCAAAGCAAAGGGCAAATCCACCATGGCATCAAACAAAGATTTCAGGGGAAAATCATAGCGCACCAAAACCCATGCGATGATCAGCCCAAACACCATATTAAACAACGCCGCCACCAATGCCGTGCTAAAGCTGATGTAATAGGCATGCAGGGCCCGCGGGTCCGTGACTGTGTCCCAAAATTCCGAAAAACTCAGGGTGGCCGTTTTCACAAACAACCCCGAAAGGGGCAACAGCACCACCAAAACCAAAGCCAGAACCGTAAACCCCAAGGCCAAGCCAAATCCAGGAATCACAGAGGGTTTCACAAAAGGCTTCATGCAGGCATCATGGCTGAGGTCGGGGCTACTTTGATAGACTTTGACGCAATCGTCAAAGATTTTTTGGGGGGTGTCGGGGATCAGGAATCAAAACACGCCCCAAAAGGCGGCAAAACTTTTTTCATAAAATGCTTGACTAAACAGATATATATTACGCTAAATCTGTCGTTTAGCTTTAGGGCATTTTATTACTTTTATGCCGGCCACCAACAGGGCCCTTCTGTTGGAACTCCAAACCATCTCTTTCGAGTTCGAGGTTTTTTTTATGCGGTTACAATCAAGCATAGCCGAGCCCCTTGCAAAATTAGATAGATTGAGCCCCTTGCAAAATTAGATAGATTGGGTTGATTTGGTAGAAAGTGAGAGGAAAAAGGGGGAAAGCGTGCCATACA
>JBJTVN010000311.1:0-1856 GCA_046081225.1 Alphaproteobacteria bacterium | reverse complement strand
GCCGCCGATGACGACAGTTTTTATGCCCTCATGCGCTCTCTCTCTTGTCCACCGCGTCACGTTGAGATACAGCTCGTAAGTTTCGAGGACCATGCATCCGCCGGTTTTGACGAGGACCTCCTAGGCACTCACCCTTAACATATCATATCTTTTAATCCGGTGGGGATGATGCGGTTTTTTTGGCTATCTTTGGTGTTTTTGGTGTCTTGGCATTCAGGGGCTGTGGCACAGACCTTTGATAAACAGCCCAGCATGAATTTTATCAAGGGTCTGGCGGAAAAAGTCGTTGTGATTGCCAAAGAAACCAAAGACAAGGCCCCTCAGGATGATCATGTTGCCGCATTGTTGAATGAAAATTTGGCCTATGAACGGATTGCCCGCTTTGTTTTGGGCAAACATTGGGCCAATGCCACAGATGCTGAAAAAAAAGAGTTTATTGATCTTTATGCAAAATCCCTTCGTCTGGCCTATTCTCGCCAGATTTTGTCGGTAGATTTGAAAGATGTGCAGGTTTATGATGCCTTTGTAGCGCCGCGGGGTCAGGTGGTGACGGTGAAAACAAAGGTGACGGATCCCGAAACGGGGCAGCCTGTGGCCATTGACTGGCGGGTGATCTCTGGTCCCGAAGGCTATACCATTGTGGATGTGTTGGTGGAGGGCATCAGTGTGGCCTCTTCCCAGCGTTCCGAATACGCATCCATCATTCAGCGGGGAGGGGGCAAAGTGGAGGCCGTTCTGGCCAAACTGCGTCAAGAGACCCAAGCCCCTGTTCAAAATCCGTGAAGACGTTCAGCCTTCGCCGCCTAGCCTATGCGGTGATTGTGGTTGTTTTTTTTGTTTTGATATCGTGCTCCGCTTTTCTTATTTTAAACCTTAATCGTCTCAGCCTGATGGCGGAACATGCCCGATTAGAGGCCGTTCCAAAAGCTTTGGACCAACACCAAAAAGCCAGAATCATCGAGCAAATGCGGGCTCTTCTGGATGTCATGATGACAACAGACCGTTTAAAAAAAATTGATGAGGTCGAGGCAAAATTGATTTTTTTAAGTACGCACCTGATGGATCGTTATCTGGATCCCTCTTTGCATGCCCTGATGCGCCATATTCCCACGGAAACAAAGCGCTTAGCGGCCAAGGCACGCAGCATTGTTTTGAAAAACAATGAAATTTTTGATCAAAAACAGAAAATCGACGCCCAAATCGAAGCCCTGCGCCCTCTGATGGAACAAACCCAAGCGACATTATGGTCAACATTGCAGGGCCGCCCCCAGCGGGATGGGAACATGTTCATTCAGTATAAACGCATGGAAACCTTAATGGGCACCTTTGATAAAATGGCTCTGTCACTGGGCCAGATTGCGGTTTTACAGATGCCGCAGGCTGTGGACAACGAACAAAATCATTATCGCGCTATGGTCAATTTGGTTTTGTATTTAAAACCAAAATTGCCTAATCTGCGTTATCAAAAAGAGCTGGATGATTTGATTCATCATTTTTCAAGATCTGTTTATTTGTTTGACTTAAAGCAAGAGAATATCAGCCTGTCATCCCAACTTGTGGGGGAGCATCTGGCTCTGAACCAAAATTTATTTTCTTTGCAAAATCAGTTAACGCAAACGGGCGTCGGTTTGGCCAAACGGGTAACGGATGCCTTGGAATACCAGGCCCGCGAAGGATTTTTAGCCTCAATGATTGTCTTTGTGACTTTAGGGACGTTGTTTTTTTTCATTGCCCTCATCTTGCTTTATGGCATTGTCAAACCCATGACGCGGGCCAGTCATGTGTTGCGGAATTTGCATCATTGCGATCCCCACAATGACCTGATGCATTCGGACGTGGTGGAAATGGAATCGATC
>JBJTVN010000310.1:0-3781 GCA_046081225.1 Alphaproteobacteria bacterium | reverse complement strand
GATTCTGGGAAGGGGCTTTGATGGAAGAGGACTTAGCCTTCACGGTTTTATAGGTTATCATGGCAGCTCCTAAAATATGTTATGGATTTTAAAATAATAAAGAAAAGATATTTGTAGAAAAAATTCCTAACCCACAAGCACTTCCCCTATCTTTGATTGTTAAACACACTTCAATTTTTTGTCAAGAGAGGCACGCAAAAAAATGCAATCAGGGATTGTATTTTTTAAATCCCCCGCTTCTCCTCCAGTTCCAGCCAGCGCATTTCCGCTTTTTCCAAATCCCCTTCGGCTTTTTGTAGATCTTTGGCCAGATCATCAAAACGGGCGGGGTCGGTGGTGTATAGGTCGGGGGTGGAGAGGGCCTCGTGCAGTTGCGCGATGGTTTTTTCCAGTTTGGTGATGGTTTTGGGCAACTGATCCAATTCCTTTTTCAGGGCAAAGGGCAGCGGGGGGGCTTTGGCCTCAAAAGCCACGGGTGCGGTGGGCTTGGGGGGGGCTTTGGTGCTGGGTTTTTGTGCTGTTTTCTGGGCCTTTTGTTCCAGATAATCCGTATAGCCGCCCATGTAGCCCTCGATGATGCCCTCCCCCTCAAAGGCCAGAACTTTGGTGACGGTGTTGTCCAAAAAGTCCCGATCATGGCTTACCAGCAGCAGGGTGCCCGCGTAATTGGCCAGAATCTGTTGCAAGCGGTCCAGCGTATCCATGTCCAGATCGTTGGTGGGCTCATCCAAAATCAACAGGTTGCCCGGATTGGCCAGCACTTTGGCCAGCATCAGACGGTTTTGCTGTCCACCGGATAATGTGCTGACGGCGTCGCGGGCCTGTTTGGGATCAAACAGAAAATCCTTTAAATACCCGCACACATGCCGCAACGATCCCCCCACAGAGACATAATCCCCCCCATCGGGGCACAGGGTTTCCCACAGGGTCTTGCTGGGATCCAGCTGGCTGCGGGATTGATCGAAATAGGCAGGCTCCAGGGTTTTGGCGCGGCGGATATGGCCGCTATCGGGGGTCATTTGCCCCAGCAGGATTTTTAGAAACGTGGATTTCCCCGATCCGTTTTTCCCCAGCAACCCAATGCGATCCCCCCGCATCAGGCGGAAATGAAAATCCTGCATCATCGTCTGTGTGTGGCCGTCGTGAACAAAGCTATGGCTGATCCCTTTGCATTCGATCATCAGTTTGGACACATCCCCCGCCGGCAAGGGATCCAGCGCCACCGTCCGCAGGGTCTGGCGAAAGGCGGCCTTGTCTGCCTTCAGCTTGGCCCGCAGCGCGTGCAGGTTGTCCATGCGTTTCTGATTGCGCTTGCGCCGCCCTGTGACGCCGCCCTGGGTCCAGTCCAGCTCTTGTTGTAGTTTTTTTTCCATGTTGTGCAGGGTGCGGGCATCCTGATCCAAAATGCCCTGCATCCAATCGTCAAAATGGGCATAGCCCCGATTCAGGGTGCGTATCTGTCCCCGATCAATCCACAGGGTTTTTTGGGATATGGCCTTTAGAAAAGCCCGATCATGGGACACACACAAAACGGCGCCGCCGTAACCTGCCACATAATCCTCCAGCCACGCAATGGCCCCCAAGTCCAGATGGTTGGTGGGCTCATCCAGCATCAGCAAATCCGGCGCATCCACCAAACTCTGCGCCAAAGCCGCCCGTCGCAGCTGCCCCCCCGAAAGGGCCCCCAGCAGAGCCGCGGGGCGCAAATCCAAGGGCTCCATCACCATATCCGCCAGATAATCCCGATCCTCGTCCCCTGCCAGTCCCCCGCGCACAAAGGATGCCACCGTTTCCGCAGGATCAAAGGCCACCTGCTGCGCCAGATAGCCAATCCGCATCCCCGGATACAGCGTGCGCTTGCCACCGTCGGGTTCCATATCCCCCATCAACAGACGCATCAAGGTGGTCTTCCCCGCCCCATTACGCCCCACCAATCCAATTTTGTCCCCCTGTTCAATATACAGGGTGACATCCTGAAACAACGGCTTGCCGCCCAGATTCAGGGCGATATCTTCGAGGCTGAGCAGCAGGGTCATAACAATCTCTCTCTTTCCCCCAAACCTCTACGGGATAAAGCAGGGTTGGGTCAATGGGGGGCAGGGGGATGGTGGCACCGTCTGAAAAAAGGGCGGCAGTTTTTACAGATGCAAGGGGAAGACCTCTGGGAACTTGATGAAAGGTTTAGGGTATTGCCGCAGCCAGAATGTTCTCTGGCCCCCTTTTTGCATATCCCCCATCATCTCCCTGATTTACCAGATGTTCATTGATGGGGGTGTACACTGAACACAACAAGGACATAATGCTGACGGGGATACCATGGCCGATATCAGCTTTGGAAAAGTTAACATTAATGACAACGGGTCCATCAACCTGTCATCCAAGGTTTTGGGCGTGGACCTGAATGAATTGGTGGATGGGTTCGTCAAGGCCAAAAGCGTCCCTATTTCCCGCAAAGAGGTTGAGGTTTCTAAAAAAAGTGACATCCTGTCATCCTATAAAGACTACGAAGATTTGCTGAATGCCCTGAAAAGCCCATCAGGCAATTTACGGCGCCCCAGTGTGGCCCAAAACGGGACGGATGTTTTTGGGCAAAACATTGCCTATGCCACATCATCATTGGGGGGCAGTTCCACCGCCGTGACGGTGACGCCCAAGGCGTCAACCCCCCTTGGGACCTATAGCCTGACGGTGAATCGTCTGGCCAAATCCGATGCGGTGTTAAGCAGCGCGGTGGATGTGTTTTCCAGCCAAGAGAATCCCCTCATCACCACCGCGGGCACCCTGTCCATCAATGGCACCGCCATTTCGGTTGCGGCGGGGGATAGCTTAAAAACCGTGGTGGATGCCATCAACACCCAAACCAGCACCACCAAAGTCCGGGCCCAGATTGTGGATTTGGGCGATGGCACCTATCGTTTGAACCTGTCTGCCACCGAAAGCGGCAAGGCCATCACCCTGACGGGGTCCGATGCGGGGGTTTTGGATGATCTGAACCTTAGCGCGTTGGGGTCGGGGGAAACCGATGCATCTTTATCGGCGGAGGTTGTGTATAACGGCGTCACCGTCACCCGCAGCAGCAACACCATCAAGGATTTGATCCCCAGCGCATCCATCGATCTGTTTTCCGCGAATCCTGCGGACAAGATTCGGATTTCTGTGGAAACCAACAACCAAAACGTGCGGGCGCAGGTGGATGCGTTTGTTGAGGCCTATAACGCCCTGCGGGATTTTTATGACACCCAAACCTTTGTCAATGGGGATGGGACGGTTCCGAAAACGTCCATTTTGGTGAATCAAACATCCTTTCGGGGGTCTTTTTTGGGGCTGGAAACGGTGCTAACCAGCAGTGTTTCCGGTTTGTCCGGCGTCAACAACCTTCGGGATGTGGGCATTACACTGGACAAAGATAACCGTCTGGTGGTGGATGATGTCAAATTAAACGATGCCATTGTGGATAAAGGGGATGCGGTGGCCAAACTGTTTGGCTTTACCAGCACCAGCAGCAACAGCGATTTTTTTGTGGCACTGCGGCCGGAATCTCTGAAAGGGGATCTGGGAAACAGCGATATTGTGGTGCGCGTTTTACAAACCGATACCTCAGGCAAGCCCCTAAAAGCTGAGATGGTTGTGGCGGGGGTCAGTTATGATTCAACAAAAATCACCATTTCCCAGAGTGGAGCCATTATCGCCCCCGAGGGAATTGGTCCGGATGGGGCCCGTTTTGGTTATGCGGGGGGGGTTGTGACGTTGGGGGGGACACCCAAGACCTCCACCATCAAAA
>JBJTVN010000309.1:0-6496 GCA_046081225.1 Alphaproteobacteria bacterium | reverse complement strand
CCAAAGACAAAGCGACGTGGGACGTGAATGAAATCATCGCCCCGTTGCGGGGACGTCCGACGTATATTACCTTTGATGTGGATGGGTTTGATGCCTCCCTTATGCCCGCCACTGGAACCCCTGAACCTGGGGGGATGTTTTGGGATGACGCGCTGGACATTATCCATGCGGCCTGTCAAGTGACAGAAATTGTGGGGGCCGATGTGAATGAACTGGCCCCCATCCCTGGGTATCATGCCTGTGACTTTTTGGCGGCAAAGTTGGTTTTTAAGATTTTGGGATTAACGTTTGCTTATAAATAATAGTATTGGCAATGGTTAACGTAAAACATTAAATGAAAATGGTTTTTCATGATGACACAAAACGCCATACCCCAAACGTCTTTTGACGCGGCTGTGGTGATTGACCATTTGGGCAAAACGTATATTTCCGATAAAGGCGGGGCCCCCAAGGTGGCGCTGCGGGATGTGTCACTGACCCTGCCGCAGGGGTCCATTGTGGGCCTTTTGGGGCCCAACGGTGCGGGAAAATCCACGTTGATTAACATCATGGCGGGACTGGTGACCAAAACCAAGGGGCGTGTTGTTATTGGTGGGATGGATTTGGATGAAAAGCCTGTTCAGATTCGCCGTTATATTGGGATTGTTCCCCAAGAAATCAACATGGACCCTTTTTTCACCCCCCTGGAAATTCTGGAGTTTCAGGCTGGTTTTTTTGGTGTGCGCCATCGTCGCGCCCGCGCCATGGCGATTCTGGAAGCTTTGGGGTTGGCCGATAAAGCCAACGTCACCGCGCGGTCTCTCTCTGGCGGCATGAAGCGCCGTTTGATGGTGGCCAAAGCCATGGTGCACCAACCCCGTGTTCTGGTCTTGGACGAGCCCACGGCAGGGGTGGATATCGAGCTGCGCCAGATGCTCTGGCAGTATGTGCGGCATTTGAATCAAGCGGAGGGGGTGACGGTGCTGCTCACCACCCATTACCTAGAGGAAGCCCAGCAAATGTGCGATACCATCGCCATTATTCATAAGGGGGCTTTGCGGGCTTTTGAAAAAACGGACATTTTGCTCTCAAAAATAGACACCAAACGTTTGATTTTAACCTTTGCCAAGCCGCTGGGAGAGGTGCCAAGTTTTTTGAACATTTTTCAGCCCAAAACACTCAGCCCCACCACGCTGGCTTTGGATTATCAGCCTAACCCTGAGGCCATTCAGAAAATACTCGCCGCCATTGCCGCTGCGAAACTGGACATTGCGGATATTGAAACCAAACAGGGCGATCTGGAGGATATTTTTCTGGCCTTAACGCGAGAGCATTGAAAAAACATCTTGCTGAAAACCCAAGGCAAGCCTATCGTTAGGCGAGATTTTTAGCCCCATCATAACAGGATGCCCTGATGCCCGTTCAGCCCAATTTGGGAATTGTTGCTCTGAGTCCATATGTTGGGGGGGATGCCACCATTGCAGGGGACGATGCCCTGACGTTGGTGCGGATGATGTCCAACGAAAACCCCTACGGGTGTTCTGAGGTTGTTAAGCATGCCTTTCGGGACATGTCTTCCCACTTTGAACTTTATCCCAGCAGCAGCCACGGCCCTCTGCGGCAGGCCATAGGGGAGGTTCATGGCCTTGACCCTGACCGTATTCTTTGCGGCAATGGATCCGACAATCTGATTCATATGATCACCCAGGCCTATGTCCATCCAGGGCAGGAGGTTTTGTATACCAAACACGGATTTTTGGTGTACCCCATCGCCGCCCAAGCGGCGGGCGGGGTGCCTATCGCTGTGCCGGAAACGCCGGATTTTCATCCGGATTTTGATGCCCTGCTCAGGGCCGTGACCCCCAAAACCAAAATTGTTTTTTTGGCCAATCCCAACAATCCCACGGGCACATATGTTTCGGATGCGGATTTGCGGGCGTTTCGGGAAAAACTGCGCCCCGATATCCTGCTGGTGGTGGACAGTGCCTACGCAGAATATGTGGAGGCTGCGGATTACGATGCCGGCGTGCGTTTGGCGGATGCCTTTGATAATGTGGTGATGATTCGGACCTTTTCTAAGGCATATGGGCTGGCCGCCTTGCGTGTGGGGTGGGGATATGCGGCGCCGGATATTGTGCAGACCCTGCAAAAAACGCGGGAGCCCTTTAACCTGAACATCGTTGCCCAAGTGTGCGGGGAAGTGGCGGTGCGCGATCAGGGCTTTGTGACATTGTCCCGCCAAAACAATACACGGGTGCGCACGTGGCTGGCGGGGGAGATGGAAAAGCGGGGATACACCGTTGTGCCATCCCAGACGAATTTTCTGTTATGGCATGTGGGGCCTGATGCCAAAGTCATGTACGAGCATCTATGCCATCACAGCGTGTATATCCGTCGGGTGAAGGCCTATCACCTGCCTGACCATCTGCGCATCACCATCGGCACGCCGGCGCAGTGTCAGCGGTTTTTGGATGTTTTGTCATTAAAGAATGCATAAAAGGGATGGCATGACCCAAGGTTATCGCCCCTGTGTGGGGATTGTTTTGCTGAATCCCCACAATCGTGTGTTTGTGGGGCGTCGTTTGGATAGCCGCCAGAGAGCATGGCAAATGCCCCAAGGGGGCATTGATGCGGGGGAAAGTGTGGCGCAGGCCGCAAACCGTGAATTATTCGAAGAGGTGGGCTTGAACACCGCAGAGATTGTGCATATCCTGCCCGAGGTTTACCGGTATGATTTGCCGGAATCTGTGCGGGCCCGTCTGCCTTGGGGGCAGACGTACATTGGACAAGAGCAAACATGGGTCATCGCCCGCCACAGGGGATCAGATAAAGAGATCAACCTGAAGGCCCACACCCCCCCCGAATTTTGTGCGTGGCGTTGGTGTAACCTTCAGGATTTGCCTGATATTCCTGTATCGTTTAAACGGTCCCTTTATCAGCGCTTGACAAACGCGGTGGGGGATTTCCTTAAAGGCCAAGATTAATCAGGCTTTGCCGAATCAGCGTCATATCCGCCCCCCGAAAACCGGCCCGTGCAAAGGTGGGCTTGCCGCCGCCGCTGGAGCCCAGCGCCTGACCAAGGGCTTTGGCGGTGTTGCCGGCATGCAGGCCGCTGGCCACGGCATCATCGCTGGCGGCGCACCATAGGGTGCCTTTTTCGCTATCAATTTTCACCAAAACAATCAGGGCTTTGGGGTGATTTTGCTTCCAAGTGTCCAGCAGGGGGGGGATGGCGTCGTCTTCCCAGTCGCTGACATCCCCAAAGGCGATGGACCCGATCCATGTCGGTGTCAGGGTGGCGGTGTTGCCCGCGCTGAGTTTTTTCAGTTTCTTTTTGGTTTCGCGCAGGTCCTCTTGCAGCTTTTCAAAGCGTGCGGGCAACTGTTCCGGCGATGTGGAAAGGGACAGGGCCATGGCGTTCAAACGGTCCAGCGCAGCGCGGGCATGGTGTATGGCGGCGCGGCCAGCCACGGCCTCGATCCGGCGCACACCAGAGCCCAAGGCACTGTCACTGAGCAGATAAAAACTGCCAATGTCCCCCGTGGCGGTAACGTGATTGCCCCCGCAAAGTTCGGTGCTGACGCCGGCAATCTGGATGACGCGGACGGTATCGCCGTATTTATCCTCAAAAAAAGCCAAAGCCCCCATGGACAGGGCCTCTTGATAGGGGACATCGGTGCAGGGGGTCACGGGATGGTTGTCCTGAATCCATTGATTGACCATCATTTCGATATCGCAACGTTCCTGAGGGTTCAGGGGGCGATCCAGTCGGATATCAAAGCGCAGCATGTCTTCATCCACCATAGAGCCAGCCTGTGTGACATCCGATCCCACAACCTGGTGCAGGGCAGCGTGGAGCAGGTGGGTGGCCGTGTGATGGGCGGCTTTGTTGCGGCGGCGGGCGGTGTTGACCTCGGCCCGCCATGTCAGGGGCGTAAAGAGGGTTTGTGCATCCCCGGAAATAAGGGTGACACGATGCACAAGGCCCCGATCTGTTTTTTGCACGTTATCCACAGACACCACCGTGGCACCGTGGGACAGGGTGCCAAAATCGGCTTTTTCGCCCCCGCCTTCGGCATAAAAGGGGGTGCGATCCAAAAGAACATCAAACAGGGGGCTGGGGGCCTCTGCGGTCACTTCTCTGAGCGATAACACCCGCACATCCAAGGTTTTCAGGGTATGGGTGGGAACATCCACCATGGTGCCCTCGGTGATGGTTTGCCATCCGCCCGCATCATAGAAATGGGCAGCGCCCTTGGCGCGGGCGCGTTGTTCCTCCAGGGCGGCCTCAAAGCCCGCGTGATCCACAGAAAGGCCCCGCTCTTCGGCCATAATCTGCGTTAAATCCACGGGAAAGCCAAAGGTATCATGCAATTTGAAGGCCGCAGCCCCAGAAATGACGTTATCGGTCAGGCCGTCCGTCATGTCCGCAAAATAATGCAGGCCGCGCTCTAAGGTTTCAAAAAATTTGTCTTCTTCCTTTTGGATGTCGCGGGTGATGCGCTCTATGATTTTGGGGGCTGTGGTATAGGCGGGCAGGCTGGTTAATGTGGCGGCCACCAGACGATGCAGGAAGGGGGTTTTTTGTCCCAATTTCTGGCCAAACAAAACCGCGCGGCGCAAAATGCGGCGCAGGACATAGCCCCGCCCCTGACGATCAAAGGCAATCCCATCCCGCAGCGCAAAGGTCAGCGAGCGCAAATGATCCGCAATGACATGAAATGGCACCGCCGTTTCGGGAGCATAGGCATGGCCTGTGACGGTGGCAATCTCAGAGATGATGGGGGCAAAGAGCGAGGTTTCAAAGACGTTGCTTTTCCCCTCGATCAGGGCCACAACGCGCTCTAACCCCATGCCTGTGTCCACGCTGGTCATGGGCAGGGGGGTCAAGGTGCCCTGTTCATCCCGGTTGTATTCCATAAACACCAGATTCCAGAATTCCAGAAATCGGTCTGTTTTTCCGCCCACAACGTCGGGGCCAAAGCGGTCTTCGCCCTGATCATAATATAGCTCGGTGCAGCGGCCACAGGGTCCCACGGGGCCCATGGACCAGAAATTTTCTTCATCGCCGGCCTCGATATCCCCCAGACGGACAATGCGGTGATCGGGCAGGTTTGCAATTTTTTTCCACAGGGCATAGCTTTCATCGTCGTTTTTATAAACCGACACATAAATGCGCTGGGTATCCAGGGGCAGGTGGCGCGTGACAAAATCCCACGCAAAACGAATGGCGCCCTCTTTGCCATAATCCCCAAAGGACCAGTTGCCTAGCATTTCAAACCATGTCAGGTGGCGGCCATCTTTGCCCACTTCGTCCAGATCATTGTGTTTTCCCCCCACGCGCATGCAGGGTTGTACGGAAATGGCGCGGGTATAGCTGCGGGTTTCAAAGCCCAGAAATACATCTTTGAATTGATTCATCCCCGCATTGGTAAACAGCAGGGTGGCATCCCCCGCGGGCAACAAAGACGCCGGCGGCACCAAGGTGTGACCAGAGGCCACAAAAAAGTCACAAAACGCTTGACGAACGGGATCCACGGATGGGGTCTCCTGATGAAAATCTAAGAAAAATCCCTTTTACCAGAAAACAGGGTCACGCGCAAAAACAATGTGGCCAAAATCAACAGGGGAAAAACCAAAAAGGCGGTTGCTTTGAACAAAGCAACCGCCCAGAGGTTCGTTTGATCAACCGATCAGACTAGAACTCAACTTTGGTTCCGAGGATAATGGCAGAACCGCTGTTGCTGTCGTAGGTTTTGGCTGTTGTGTCGAGGTAAGAGCCTTCGTTGGTAGGAACAAACGTTCCCTCTACAAAGGTGCTCAGACCAGGGGCCACGATGTAGGTCGCACCCACGCTGTACACGTCCAGTTGGTTGTCTTTGCTGCTGTAACCTTGGTTTTCAGCAAACAAAGCGTTGGCACCCACGATGAAAGGACCGGTTTCGTATTGCAGACCAAAGTTGTAACCGATGGAGTCTTGGGCGTCTGTCACAGATTCTTTGATTCCAGAATCACCCTGCCACACATATCCACCACCAAGGGTAAAGCCCATGTAGTTCACATTGGCACCCACTTGATAAGCGTTCAGATCTTCTACTTTTGTATTGTTAAAGTCCCCTTTGGACCCAGCATTTACATAGGAACCACCCAGAGCCAGACCAATATCATCAAGGTCGACTTCGTAGTTGGCGCCCACTTCGACGTAGTTTTCAAAGGCTTTATTGGTGGCCTGTCCGTAAAGGCTGTCCAAATCACCGTTGGTACCTACGCGGTCGTCACGGCTGCCTTGTCCATTGCCATCAGGTGCGTAAGAGGCACCCAGCTGGAATCCAGCAAAACGGGGGGTGTAGTAGCTGATTTTGGATGCGGTTTCACTGTCAAACGCCTTGTAACGCTTGTTGGCGGTGGCAATGGTTGTGTATCCGCTGGTATCCTTGAAAATGGTGCCAGAGTTCAGATACTGGTAGTATTTACCCGTCACACCACCGGTTCCGAAGTCGCTGGGGGCGTAAATGGC
>JBJTVN010000308.1:0-2785 GCA_046081225.1 Alphaproteobacteria bacterium | reverse complement strand
GACGTTCCCTAGGGAATCAAACCCCGATCCTTGCCCACCCCCTGTTGTGGAAATGTTACAGGCGGATTTTTTCTAATACCTCTTTTTTGATAAAAGTGCTTTTCTTTGCCATGAAAAAATGTATATTCACAGGCGCTTGTGAAAAAGAGATTCCCAATCTCCGGCATCCTGCGCAGTTATTCATTCATCATCAACGTTAAGGTAAACCTATGATAAAAAAAATTCTTTTGTCTGTCTCTCTTTTGGTCGCTGTTTCCGCGTGTGCGGGCGGTGAAGACAACGTTTCCACAGGAAACGATCTTGCCGACGGCAGTGCCAGCACGAACCCCAGCGATGTTAACGTCACCACCTACGGTACCGATCTGAGCCAGATCAACGAAAAACAAGGCGCCTTTGACGCCGCTGTTGGTGCCAACGTTTACTTTGGTTACGACAGCCACGCTCTGGACGAAGATGCCAAAGCCACCCTGCGCAAGCAAGCTGAGTGGTTGAAAACCAACGCAGGCATTGACCTGATCATCGAAGGTCACACCGACGAGCGCGGAACCCGCGAATACAACTTGGCCCTGGGTGCCCGTCGTGCCACCGCCACGAAAGACTTCCTGGTGGCCTCTGGTGTTCCTGCTGGCAGCATCACCACCATCAGCTTTGGAAAAGAGCGTCCTGCTGTGGCTGGTTTTGACGAGTCCGCTTGGTCCAAAAACCGTCGTTCCATCACCGTTCTGAAGAAATAGTTTCTTTGGACGTTTTGACGAAAAAAAGGCCCCAGCGTGAAGGCGTTGGGGCCTTTTGCTTTTTTTGTGGTCCCTTTAGTCTCTGGGGGCATTCGTCTTCTGTCTTGAGCCCGCCCCCTGATCCCGCTATAGTCCGCGGTATGACAAAACCAACAAAAACGCTTTCGTCCTCCCCTTTGGCCATGGTGCGGCGTCGTTTGGTGATGGTGTTGGGGGGATTGACGCTGGTTGTTCTGGTGATTGCAGGACGGCTGGTGCATTTGTCTTTGGGGGACATGGGCAATGACCCATTTATTCCGGAAACGGTGCCCAAACGGGCGGACATTGTGGACCGCGAAGGGCGTCTGCTGGCCACGGACCTGATGACCTATTCGGTGTATGCCAACCCCTCGCGCCTGCAAAACCCTAGGGAAACAGCCAAGGCCCTGTGCCGTGTCTTCACCCCGCGAGAATGCACCACTATCAAAGCCAGCCTGACATCAAAAAAACATTTTGTCTGGATTGCCCGTCACTTAACACCCAAGCAATTTTACGCCATCAACTATCTGGGATTGCCTGGGGTGGAATCGTTTTATGAACCCCGCCGCATCTATCCCAAAGCCCGATTGGCGGCCCATTTGATCGGTTACACCGACACCGACCGCCGCGGATTAAGCGGGATTGAGCGTGCCTTTGATCAAAATTTATTAAATCGCAAAGACCCCCTAATCCTCAGTCTAGATAGCCGCATTCAGGATCTCAGCATGCGGGCCCTGAAGGAGGCCATCGACAAACACAAAGCCGTGGCCGGTATGGTGGTGGTGGCCAGCGTGAAAACAGGGGATGTTCTGGCGCTGGGATCGTATCCCGATTTTGATTTGAACGCTGTTCAGGGGGCCACGGAGGATCAACGCCTCAACCGACCCGTCACGGGTGTTTACGAAATGGGATCCACCATGAAGAGCTTTTCCATCGCCACCGCCCTCGATCTGGGTGCCATCACCATGACGGAAACCTTTCCCGTAGGTGAGCCCATCAAAATCGGCCGTTTCACCATTCGGGACTTTAAACCCAAACAGGGCCGCATGAATGCCACCGAGGTGATGATTCATTCCTCTAACATCGGCACCGCCCACATCATCAGCCGTGTTTCCGGCCCTGATCAGCGGGGCTTTTTACAAAAATTCGGATTGTTGGATCCTGCCGTGGTGCCCTTTGATGAAATTGGAAAACCCATGCTGCCTGAAAACTGGAGCGAAGTTTACCGCACCACCGTGGCCTTTGGTCATGGTCTGTCCGTTTCGGCCATGCAGCTGGTTCAGGCCTTTGGGGCGTTGGTGAACAATGGCGTGATGGTGCCGCTGCATTTTGAAAAAACCGTGGGGCCTGTGACGGGAACGGTGGTGTTAAAACCAGAAACTTCGGCCATGATGCGCACCATTTTGCGGGCCGTTGTGGCCTCGGGCACGGGGGGGAAATCGGATGTACCAGGGTACGAAGTTGGCGGAAAAACAGGAACCGCCGAAAAAATCACGGGGCGGGGATACAGCCGCAACAAACGCATGGCGTCCTTTATTGCCGCCTATCCCATGTCCGATCCCCAGGTTGTGGTGTATGCCATGGTGGATGAACCTGTGCCCACCAAAGACACCTACGGCTATGCCACAGGGGGCTGGGTGGCCGCACCTGTGGTGGCAAAAATTGTGGAGCAAGCCTCGCCTTTGCTTGGGATTATGCCTAAACCTGTGATAGAGTCCCCCGACACCCTTGTGTCTGATGCCAACACCACCAACCCCCCGATGCCCGATGATGACGCCGTTTCTTTGTCCCCCGACGCCCAGTGATCTTGCCCCCATAGGCATAGCCTTACCGCGGGATTTTCCCAAGTTTACAGGTCTTTCTTTTGATTCCCGCAGGGTGCAAGCGGGTAATGTGTTCTTTGCCTTGGAGGGGGGCGGGGTTGACAGCATAGCCTTTGTTCCCGATGCTGTTTCCCGCGGGGCCGTGGCGGTGGTGGCCTGCCGCCCTGTTGTTACCGATCTTCCCGTGGTTGTGGTGCCGTCGGCGCGGTT
>JBJTVN010000307.1:0-2794 GCA_046081225.1 Alphaproteobacteria bacterium | reverse complement strand
GACCCCGTGGCCCGTTGGCAGTTGTCCTTTCCGGGGTTGGTGTCGCTGGATCACAGCATTCGGGTTCATGAAAATGATGGGCGCATTGCCCGCAGTTTGGCCAATATCAGCACGGAATTTGGGGGATTTACCACAAGTCTGACCCATTTTTTGCTGGATCGGGCCCAAAATGATCAGGAAACATCCGACAAACGCGAAGAAATCTCAGGCACCCTCGGCATCCCCTTAACCGAGGCATGGGCGTGGAGCAGCACCGCCATTCGGGACTTGCACGCGGATGAAAACCGTTTGGCCCAAACGCAGGTGACCTATACCATGGATTGCGCCCGTTTTTCGCTGGAATACCGAAAGGATTACACCAGTGACCCCAACGCCACGGCCGGCAATTCTGTCATGTTTCGTATTGATTTGATCGGCGCCCCCTGATGGGGGGTTAGCGCGGGGCAGGGGGGGACTTGGGGCAGATCGCCGCCAGTTCCGCCTGTTTGTCCTTGATTTTTGTGCTGATGGCGCAGGCAATGTTCAGGATTCTGGGGTTCCAGAGATAGTCAGGATTTTGGGTGTAATAGTCCAAAAATTGCTGGGCCTTGGCGGCGTAGGCCTTGGCGAAGCGGATTTCCCCCTCCAGCACGCGGGGGGTTTCGTTGGGATCGTTGCCAGACAGGGGCATATAGGCGGCGGCTTTTTTTTGCAGATTGGCTTTGCGCTGGGCCAAAGAGAGCGGGGCAGGGGACAGGCCATCAAGGCCAGACTGGCCCAAGGTCATGAAAAAGGTCGCCATATCCTCGCGCTCCGCTTCGGCTTTGGCCACGGAGGGAGGAACCATGCGGTCATAGTCGGCTTTCATGGTTTTCAGGTCGTTGGTGGCGTCTGCCACGGATTGACGTTGACCTTGCAAGGCGGACATAAACAGGGTGTTGGTTTTCAGGGATGGATCTTTGGCCAAGGTCTCTTCGGCCTGCGCCAAAGCCCTTTGTTGGCGGCGCAGGGCGTAATCCTGACGCTGCATTTTGTCCTGAAAGGCCATCCAGTTGAGGGTTGTGGCATCATACAGTTGTTGGTGCTGTTTGATCACGTTTTTCACCAAGGCCCCCCGATTTTCCGGCAGCAACCATGCGGGATTCCGAACCCCTGTTTGGCACCCCAACAGATAAAAAAGGCCGCTGCTGTCAAAGGGCAGGGGGCGGTTTAGCAACGTTTGTATCCCGCGGGAAAAGCGTTCCGAAAACACAGAGGCACTGTCTGGGGTTTTGGCGGGAAAACACGCGGGGACTTGGGTTTGCATGGCATTCAGGGTTAATCCGGCATCATTCAGCTGGGTCAGGGTGTCTGTCACACCAGAGGTTGTGATGTCCATCAAAGAGGTCAGTGAGGCCCCCATCTGGGCCCGCATCATGCCGGCCTCTTCTGCGTCGTTCATGCGGGCCAGCAGGTCATCCAGCAGTTTGGGATCAATGCTGATGCCCGCACCCCCAAAGGGGTTGGTTTTTAGCGGCCCCAGCGTGTTGGGATTGCTCTGCAAAACCTTCCCCATGGCAGAGGTTGAGGAGAGTGGCTGACTGCCCTCTGACGCGCTGACGCCAAGGATATCAGGGGGGGGCATCGTGGGGGGCTGGCATCCCCGAATTTGGCGGTCATAGCGTTTGAAATCCTGAACAAATCTTTCGTACGCCTGATCGGGTTTCAGGAAATAGGGTTGCAGGGCCTGAAACACCTGTTTGTGCTGTTCGTTCAGGGCGATGATGGCCTCTTCATGGCGGATGGCGGCCTGAAAGGTGATTTGGAACGTCAGGGAGAGGCTATCGCCCCGTATCAGGCTTTCGGTGGTTTGCCACTGGGTGGCTGCGCTGGATAATTGGCGTTCCTGCGCCTGACTTTGCAAACACCGCAGGGTGGCCTCATCAAAGGGAAACGCCCCCGCCGGTGCCGATGCAAAAGCCAACAAAAACAGGAATAAAAACCACATTCCCTAACGTTGCTTTTCTTGGGGGACGAAGTACGTAGGATTGCTGCAAATGGTGTTCATGGATTCGCTCAGCAGTTTCAGGCTTTGCAGGTGGGCTTTGTATTGCTCCAGCAGGCTGCGATCCGCCTCCAGCTTTTGGATCAGGGCCAAACTGCGGTTGACGCATCCCATAACGGGCATTTCCATGGTTTTTAAATCCGCGGCAAATCCCGCCCCCAGTATATCCAGAGCCTCCCCCAGGTGACTATTCACCAATTGTCCAATAGCGCTCGAGAGGTTTTTTAGGGCGCTTTTAACCTTTTCTGTCGTTCCCAAAACAGACAAATCCTCAACACAGGGTTCATACAGGGTTTTGGGCACATATTCCGAGAAAATTTTCAGCATATCGGCATGGATCCGCCGCAGATCCGACATGGCCTGCATGCTATAGGTTGCGTGGGCCAATGTGGCGCTTTGGCATGTTGCAATCAAACAGTTTTTTTGGGCGGTAAACTCGGTGTTGTTACGACCGTCTTTGTACGTATCCATCATCCTGTTCAGGGCTTCGTGGGAACAGTCCATGATGGATTGTGTTCTTTGGGCCGCGGGGATTTTGTTTTGTTTTATGGCCAAATCAACCAGACTGTCACACCGTAAACAGCCAAATTCCGTGGGGGCGGGGGATATTTGGCGGGAGGATTCAATCAGTTCCTTGATTTTTTTATCGGGCATTCCGATGGCATTTTTGATGCCGCTCAGCAGATAATACTGTTCCGTGCGTTGCTGCAACAGGTAATTCAGCTGTTTTGATGCGTCCCCAAATTCTTTTAACCGCAGGGTTTCATAAAA
>JBJTVN010000306.1:0-10294 GCA_046081225.1 Alphaproteobacteria bacterium | reverse complement strand
TCACGGCATCCAGCAAGGGCTGAACCCCCTTGTTTTTAAAGGCCGATCCACACAAAACAGGCACAAAGGTCCCCTTGATGGTGCCGCGACGGATACAGGCCCGAAGAACCTCGGTTGAGGGCTCTTCGCCGGCCAGATATTTTTCCATGGCGTCATCGTCTTGCTCAACGGCCAGCTCGATCATTTTTTCACGGTATTCGGCGGCTTTGTCTTTATAGGCGGGGGAAATGGGACGTTCTTCAAACTTGGCCCCCAGACTTTCCTCTAGCCAGTCAATTTCAACGTTTTTAATCAGATCAACAACCCCCACAAAATCGGATTCAACCCCAATGGGCAGCTGAACAACCAAAGGCACAGCCCCCAAACGGTCCACCATCATATCCACACAGCGGAAAAAATCCGCGCCGATACGGTCCATTTTGTTGACAAAACACATCCGCGGCACTTTGTACTTATCGGCCTGACGCCAGACGGTTTCAGATTGGGGCTCAACACCCGCCACACTGTCAAAAACGGCCACAGCACCGTCCAGAACCCGCAGAGAACGCTCAACTTCAATGGTGAAGTCCACGTGGCCAGGTGTGTCAATGATGTTGATCCGGTGACCGGCCCAGTAACAGGTTGTGGCGGCAGAGGTGATGGTGATGCCGCGCTCTTGCTCTTGCTCCATCCAGTCCATGGTGGCGTTGCCCTCGTGGACCTCGCCGATGTTGTGCTGACGCCCTGTGTAAAACAAAATGCGTTCTGTTGTGGTGGTTTTCCCAGCATCAATGTGGGCCATAATGCCGATGTTACGATAATGATCCAAAGGGGTTTGACGAGACATACCAGAACACAAAAATCCATAAACGAAAGTCGTTCTTATGTAACGCCTATACCGGCGATTGCAAGTCTTTTTTTGGGGCCAAGTCTTTTTTTGACCCCATCATAACCACACCCAGACAATGCACCGACCAAGGAATGGTGACCATGCCCCGCGATCCAAAACCGGTGAGAATCCATGGATTGGGGGGCGTTGTGGGTGTGGGGGTGTCTTTGGTCAACACCGACACAAAAGCGCCCCCTGCATCCCCATACCCCACGCACGGCAGGATGGTTCTGCCCCGAATCCTGACCCCCGTTGTGGGTTTCAGGTCTGGATGGGGCACACCCAAGGGGATTTTGGATAGATTTTTCTGGGTATCTTGGGCCAAAACAGGGGCTTTGTCCTGATGGGGGCGATAGGTTCCCCCGCACGCCACAGCTGTTTTTGTCATGGGAATCATAAAGCCATCGTCACAAAGGATTGTGGTGTCTGGGGCGGCCCCTTCTGCCCGATGGCCATAATCCGTCTGGCCCGCTGTCAAACGCCAAGGCCAGTGGGGGAAAAAATCCCGCATACCTGAACCCGCACACAACACCACCGACGCAGGGCAATCCCGCCAATCCCGAAAAGACACACCATAAAAAACAGGGATATCCTGCAAATACTGCTGACAGGCCATCCTCGGGTCCACCCATCCACCGGTGAGGAGATAGGTGCCCCTGTCCGTGACCTCCAGGTGATTTTGCCAAAGGGGGCTGTGCCGCTTGCCCGTGGGCAAGCGCAAAGGGGCCGGATGAAAAAAAGGCTGATCGGCAAATTTTTTCAGGGCGTATTCGTAGGCCTGCAAAAAAAAGACATCCTCTGCGCAGGGCGCCGCGTGAATCAACGGATACAGAGCGCAAGCATGATGATGGGACGCCCCACCGGTGAAGGGATGGGGGGATTGTTCGCAAACGGCCACGGATATCCCCTGCTGCGCAAGGGTATGGGCCAGCATGGCCCCCGCCAGACCCGCCCCCACCACGATAACCTGATGATCCCGAATATCCGCCCCAAGCACCGTGATTACAGAACCCCCCGCCGCTGCAGGGCGGTTTGCAATGTGGCATCGTCCATATAATCCAGCTCGCCCCCGATGGGAATTCCATGGGCCAGCTGGGTAATTTTCAGGGTTTTGGGCAGAGATTCTGTGATCACAAAGGCGGTGGTTTGGGCTTCTAGGGAGGCATTTAGGGCAAAAATAACCTCCTCCACCGCCAAATCGTGGACCCGATCGATCAGTTGGGATATCCTCAAATGTTCTGGACGAACATCATCCATGGCCGAAAGCACCCCCCCAAGAACATGATAAAGACCATGATAGCTGCCTGTGCGCTCCATAGCCCACAGGTCAGATACCGATTCCACAATGCATAGCTGATGCCTCTGGCGACGAGGGGACTGGCAGATATGGCAGGGATTCACTGTATCCAAATTGCCACAGGTGCAGCAGGTTGTGATGGTGTCGTAACAGGTTTTCAGGGCCTGAATCAGGGGGACCATTTTTTTGTCTTTGTGCACCAGCAAATGCAACAATGCCCGACGGGCAGATCGTTGACCAAAACCAGGCAACTGGGCCAAGCCTTTGATGGCCTGCTGCATTTCTTCGCTGTGCATCATACCCTAAAACGGCAATTTCATGCCAGGGGGCAGGGGCATACCCGCCGTGACTTTGCTCATGGTTTCCTGAGAGGCCTGTTCGATTTTTTGGTGGGCGTCATTGATGGCGGCGATAATCAAATCCTCCAGCACATCCCGCTCCTCTTCTTTCAGCAGGGTGGGGTCTATGACTAAGCCCCTGGCCTGGAATTTTCCGTTCAGGGTGATTTTCACCATCCCGCCGCCCGATGTGCCCTCTCGCTCCAGCTTTTCCACCTCTTGCTGGGCTTGTTGAAGCTTTTGCTGCATTTTTTGGGCTTGTTGTAAAATTTGATTCATCTGAGGCTGCATAACGTCCTTTGTCCTTTATGAATGTTCAGGGGCCTTGGTCCCTTGTATCAAGCTCTGCATGGCAATGTAAAGAAAAAGACAAACGCCACGCGCCCCACCCCTATCCCTACCACCGCCGTTGGATGACAAAGGACAACAAATCCGGCAAATACCCCGCATTGGGCAAGGTGGCCAGGCAAGCCCCCGCCTGTGTTTCCAAATCGTACAGCAATGCCTGGCTGCCTTCGGACCCCAACAAGGTCACAAAGGTCACGCGCTGATTGTGGTGGTCTTGGCCTGTGGTTTTGCCTGTTTCCTGTGGGCACCCTTCGATGTCCAACAGATCGTCGCGGACCTGAAACGCCAGCCCCAGCAGGCGGCCAAAGGTTTCCATGGTGTGCATCAACGCATCATCCCCGCGCAGCAATCCTCCCGCCATGGCCGCCGCCTGAATCAACACACCGGTTTTTAGACCGTGCATGGTTTTCAAAGCCTGCAGGGTATCCACCGTGCCGGCAATATCCATGGCCTGACCCAAGGCCATGCCGCAGTGCCCCGCAGCCATGGCCAAGCGGTGAATCAGGCGGATTTGCCCCTGAACCTCAAACACAGGATTTGGGTCAGATAACAGGGCAAAGGCCTCCGCCTGCAAGGCATCCCCCGCCAAAACGGCAATGGCTTCGTCAAAGGCCAAATGACACGTGGGCCGACCCCGCCGCAACGCGGCATTGTCCATACAGGGCAGATCATCATGGATCAGGGAATAGGTATGAAACAGCTCAAACGCGGCGGCCACGGACCAAAACGCATCCTTTGGAAAGCCCGCCAAATGCAAACTTTCCCGCACCAGAAACCCACGTATGGCTTTTCCTGAGGGGACAGCGCTGTGGCGCATGGCCTGATCCAAACGATGGGACCCTGAGAGCATGCGCCCCATTTGGGCGTCTAAATCCTCAGCAAAGGTTTTTAAAAGCAAGGCGAAAGCGGTCATGATGTTTAAAAAAGGCTTTGGCACAGGGGCCCCAAATCAAAAGCCCCGTTCATAAAAGGACAGGGCGCCGCATTTGGCAAGAAAGAAATACACAGGAAGAAAGACAACACTTCGGGGCCCAACCCCGTCTTAGGCCGTTTTAGCTATTGACACAGGGGCGCCTTTTCTGCCTTTTTCATAATCATCAACGGCGTTATCTTTTGGGGATTCTATGAAACGTTTTGGCATGTTTTTCTGGCTGCTGGCCTATGGTGTGATTTTGTTTGTCGCATCGTGCGCCCCCATCATAAAAACCAACGGAGAAATCTTGCCCCAAGACAAGCTGCAATCCCTGCGTGTGGGGGTTTTGAAAAAAGAGGACGTGCGGTCTTTGTTGGGAACACCCACGGCCGTGTCCACCTTTGATCCCAATATCTGGCATTACATGGGACAACGCATTGAACAGCAACCCTTTGGGGGGCCCAAGTTGCTGGAACAAAAAATTGTCATTGTGTCCTTTGACGATCAGGGCATTTTGGATGCCTTTGTGATGCGGGGCACAGATGCCTATCGCGAAATCAGCTACGAAAGCCAAGCCACACCCACAGCGGGACACAAACTCTCCGCCATTGAACAGCTGTTGGGGAATTATGGGCGTATGTCCTCCTTGCCCGATGAAAAAAACAAAAGCCAATAGGGTCTGATGTCATGGCCATGGATCAACAAACACTCAAAGCCATGATCGCATCAGCTTTTCCTGATGCCCATATTGAGATTCAGGATCTGGCTGGGGACAGGGATCATTATGCGGCCCACATTATATCCTCAGCCTTTGTGGGGAAAACGCGCATCCAGCAGCACCAGATGGTGTATCAGGCGCTGCAGGGCAAGATGGGCACCGAGCTGCATGCGCTGGCGCTAACAACCCGTGTGCCCTGATCCCATGCTGCACAAAACACCCGATGATTTTGTCCCCTTATGCCGCATTGTGCGGCCCCACAGCTTGGGGGGAGATGTGGTGATTCATGCCTATCACGACCCTAAAACCCTGACCCATTATGGCCCCCTGCGCACGGCGGGCGGCGCATCCTTTACCATCAAAAAAAGCCGTCCCCAAGGCAAGGGATGGGTTTTGCATCTGGACGGGGTCACAACCCGCAATCACGCCGAAACCCTGCGCGGCACCGAGCTGGGCGTGTCCCGCAGCGCCCTGCCGGAGCCAGAAGACGATGCCTGGTATCACACCGACCTGATTGGCGCCGTTGTGGTGGATGAGGATAACGGGGACATTCTGGGACGGGTGATGGCGGTGCAAAATTATGGGGCGGGGGATTTTTTCGACATTCAAACCCCCACGGGCGCCGATATGACCCTGCCCCTGACCAAAGACGCCGTGGTGGAGATTCGCCTGTCAGAAAACACAATTGTGGCCCGTCGGGGGTTTTGTCTTTAGGGCCATCTGAAAACCTGTTCGTTATTTTTTGTGATGGGGAAAAGGCGGGGCGGGGCAGCAGGATTTTCCCATCGGGTCAAGGGCGGAAGGGAAAAAATACCGCACCGAGCGAAAGCGAGGAAGGATGATTTTTTGCCTTCCGGCGAAGCGAACCCATGAGGCGATGGGAAAATCCTGTTGGGTGGGCGCCTTTTCCCTATTCCCAGCGTCAACGTTGCTCCCGCCCACGCACTTTCCTTTTTGCATCAAGGGGTCCGCTACGCCGGTGCAAAAAAAATCATCCTCGCAGGAAGCGCTTCGCCCCTCCTGCTGCGGTATTTTTTTCGCCCCGCCCCTTGACACAAAAAGAAAACCACCCCGCCCCGCAACATTTCTTCGCCTACAAAACAATATGAACAGGCTTTAAAGATAATCCATCCCCTGATGCAAACCCGTAATCCAAACATCCGCCGCTGTTTGCTGGGGCCTTTCGGGGCAAAGCAACAGTTTTGTGCCGATGCCGGCGGCGTGGGCGGCCTGCATGTCGGTTTCTCGGTCTCCGATCATCACACAGGCCGGCGGCGATAGGGCATATTTTTCAATACCCCTTAAAATCATCCCAGGATGGGGCTTGCGGTCAAAGGATTCTTTTTTATACACCCCCAACCCATGATCCGGATGATCCGGACAAAAATAGGTTTCATGCAACACGATGCCCCGATCCTGAAACTGGGCGTTTATCCAGCGGGTAAGGTGGTGAAATTGATCTTCGGTATAATACCCCCGCCCGATGCCTGCCTGATTGGTCACCACAATCAAGACATACCCCAACTGTTGGGCGGCCTGACACAGATCAAAAATACCCTCCACAAACACAATTTGATCCGGACGGTGGGCATAATTGACCTCTTGGTTAATCACACCATCACGATCCAGAAACAAGGCGCGATTCATGCAGCCCCACCCTCCTAAGATGCCACGGCCATGGTATAGGACCCGATGCTCTTGCAATTGCCGCAAACCGGTTGCCATGTTGCGCTTTGATCCTGACAATGATCACAGAACCATGGATGACGCAGGGTCTCAGCCTCTGGCGGCTGCAGACGGATCACCTCTGCTTCGTGATAGGCCAGCTTTTCTACAAACCCTAAACTTTCAAAAACAGAGGCCATCAAGCGATGATACAGGGAGGAATTTTCTCTGATATCCATGGATTTTATGGTTTTTGTGCGCTCTTTTTCCGGCAAAGCCCGAATCATCTGCATCAGCAGGGTTTGCACAAACAAAAACCCCGCGCCCCGGGGCAGGATTTTTTTGACGAGGGAAAGCGCCTCCCGCCCATCTGTTTCACACAACGATCCCGCATACAGGGCCCGCATAGCCGGATCATTGCGATCCCGTTGATAGGCTTTTTTAAACGCATCTTGCGCCTGATTCAGGGCGTCTTGGTCCTGTTTTTGACTGTCGGTATACACCTGCCACGCGCGTTTTCCCTCTGCCGCCGCAATGGCTTTTTCCATGCGCAGGGTTTCATGGGCATCAAAAATCCGGCGATGGGCACGAAACAACTGACCGGCCCCCTCAATATCCCCCATCACCAAAGCCCGCGCCATCAGGGCCCGCACGGCCCATGGTTCCTGACGCTGCTCAACACTCAGGGTGCTCAGCCACTGAAAGGGATCTTTTGTTTGATTATCGGGCAAATGCGTCAATTCCCGAATCCCCAGGGCACTCAGCTTGGGATCAAACATCAGGGCCTGATAGGCTTGACGGGCCCCCTCCATATCCCCCTTCATTTCACAGACACGCCCCTGCAAATAGGGCAGCAAGGGGTTGTCCTTCAGGGTTTTTTTCAAAACCCCCAAATGGCGGTCCGCCCCTTTTTTGTCCTGCAACACCACCGCCTGCCAACACAGGCCGAGGGTATCCAAAGATTCCTGCGAACGCTGCAACTGTCGGCGCAATTGGCGATGTTGTGACCACGCCATCAGGGCAGAAATGCTGCTAAGCACCCCATGAGCCAAAAAAAATACAATCAAAACAAATGTCAGCGCCACAGACAAAGACATGCTGATTTCATAACCGGCCAGCAAAATCGTCACCGTATCGGCAGAAAGAAACTGAATACCCCCCACCAAAATCACCAACAAAACAAGGGTCATCGCCGTTTTCATGGCGTCCCCCCATCATGGGGTTTTATGGGGTTTTCAGGCAAAGACAGGGCAGGGGGGGGCAAAGCCCCAGAAGAGGGCAGGGTCTGCGTCATATCCTGAATCATTTGGCGTGTCATATCCATACGCGCGGAACGCAGCCACAGATAACAGCGCAACCATGCCTGAAAATCCTGTTTCCATTGTTGCCAGCGGGCATCCTCAGCAAACAGGGCGCGGGCATCCAGCGTTTCCAGCAACGCGGCCGCTTCATCCAGACGCCCCTTCCGCAGGGCCGGTAAGATGGTATTTTGCCACGCGTCATAGGCATCATTATAAACCGATACCACCTCAGGCACACCCGATGCATCATCGGCGTTCAATTGCCCAGGGGCGCGAACCGTCACAAAATACCCCAGCAAAGACGACCAGAACGACGCACGAGCAGGGGCAGCGGCGGGGGATTCACCCGCCCCCACAATGGGCTCGGGCAGCAACACCAATCCCTCCGCTTGGCTGACCAGATGGGTAAAGGAGGATCGCAGAATCAACAGATCGTCTGTTTTCTTTTCTGGAAAAAGATTTTGCATCAAAGCAATCAGAGACTCAACATCCCGCGGCGTCAGGGGCTGAGCGGCAAAAAACAACAACAGATCATCCACCAAATCCCTGGCCAGAATCCACTGGGATCCCAAAGATGGCTTATCCGAAGACGCAGAGGCCTTTTCCGATAAATCCAACGACCCCAGCCCCAATAAGGAGAACGATAGAGGGGCAGGGGCGGGGGCCGGAGCCTCAAAAGACTGAGGTATGCGGTGGGAAAGCTCAGTCAATACCCCCTCAATCCGATCCAGCTGGTTTTGCATAGGCTCCAGATTCACAGCCGGTTGGGGCGCAGGGGCGGGGGATTCTTTGAAAAAACCATCCCCATAATGCCCCACAGCAAGCCCCCCCGCAAATACCAAAATCGCCCCAACCAAAAGCAAAGTTAACCGCCGCAAAAGGGGATATCGGGGGCGTTTTGGGGCTATGGCGGTTTCATTAGGACGATTCATAAAGCACGCACCAACACAAGGGGTTCCTTTAGCGGGAACGTTTATAATAGGCCTCAATGGATGCAATCAGCGATGTGGTTGTGGGTTCTGATGGCACCGTTATCGACGATTGTGGCATAATTTTTGACTCGCTGGCAATATCCTTGCTCAGGCAAAACAAATGCCCTTTACGATAAAGAGGGGCCAGACAATCAAAAAAAATCAAATCATCCCAATGTCCCATACCCCGCGGTGAAAGGGCAACATACCCCATGCCTTGTTTCGCGTCTTGGATCAAGGCGCGAATATCTTGTGGAATTTTTTTAATCAAGTTTGTTTTATAAACGATGGTTTCACTATATCCATAACCCAACTCAGAAATCATCTGACCAAGGTTGGGATTTTTAATCACATCCCCCCTGTAATAATGAATGGATTTCATCTCTTTTCGTTTCTTCTGTGACAAGTAATGCAAAAAAGCCCCGATGGTCAAAAAACGATCAATGTGCCCCTGAAAGCCTGCGGCGCAAAGGGCATTTTGGGTTTCCTCTCCAATGACAACACAATGCAGATTGTCCATCTGGGATACCAAAGACGCCACAGCCCGAACCCCCGCCCGACTGGAAAAAAGCAAGGCACGGGAATCGGGAGGAAGCTTTGAAGGAAAAACAAAATCATATTTAAAAACAGGAACATGGTGCACGCGGAATGCGTGCTTTTCCAGCAAGAGCTCTAAACTCCCGTGATCTCGTTTTTCTCTAAGAATAATCAACCGTCGGTGATTTTCCGTGATCATAGAAAATTTCTGGCCTTGATTTCTGTTTTAAAGACGGCTAAACCATGTCCCATCTCTCAATCATAACGAATGGATGATGAATCATGGATATTTTTGGACGCGTCAAGAAAATTGTTGTTGACCACTTGGGGGTTGACGAAAGCAAAGTGGTCGCTGGTGCCAGTTTCATGGATGACCTTGGGGCTGACAGTCTGGATACCGTAGAGCTGGTCATGGCTTTCGAAGAAGAATTCGGCGTGGAAATCCCTGATGATGCTGCTGAAAAAATTCAGACCGTCCAGGACGCCATTTCGTTTATTGAGCAAAACGCCGCCGCTGCCTAGCCCTTTGGCTTTGCGCTGGGCTTTGATGCTTGACATCCTTGTCTGACTTTATGCGAGCATAGCTATGCCAGAATCCATCCGTTTACGCCGTGTTGTTGTGACTGGCATGGGCCTTGTCTCCCCTTTCGGGGTTGGCGTGGAAAAAACGTGGCATCCTTTGATCTCTGGAAAATCAGCCTTGCGTCCCATCGCTGGTTTTCCCACAGAGGATTTACCGTGCCGCATTGCGGGACAATTGATGCACCATCCTGATCTTTTTGATCCTGCTGCCTATATCAGCGAAAAAGATCGTCGCCGCATGGATGATTTCATTCTGTATGCCATCATAGCGGCAGACGAAGCCATTGCCCATGCGGGATGGGCCCCCCAAAACGATCTTGATGCTGAGCAAACAGGGGTTATGATTGGTTCAGGGATTGGGGGCTTGCCAGAAATTGAACGGTCCTCCCTTTTGCTGGCAGAGCGTGGCCCCCGCAGAGTGAGTCCTTTTTTTATTCCCTCAAGCTTAATCAATCTGGCCAGTGGGCAAATTTCCATCAAACACGGTTTCCGTGGCCCCAACCATGCGGTGGTGACGGCCTGTGCCTCGGGCAGTCATGCCATCTGCGATGCCGCGCGGCTGATTCAAATGGGGGATGCCGATGTCAGGGTGGCAGGGGGCGCAGAAGCCGCCATCTGCCGCATCGGCATGGCCGGATTTGCCGCTGCCAAAGCCCTGTCCACCGGTTATAATGATACCCCTGAAAAAGCCTCTCGCCCTTGGGATCGGGGACGGGACGGCTTTGTTATGGGGGAAGGTGCCGGCATTTTGGTTTT
>JBJTVN010000305.1:0-4038 GCA_046081225.1 Alphaproteobacteria bacterium | reverse complement strand
TGCACGGGGCGCAGGGGGACCTTAGGGTCAAAAAACAATAAAACTTGGTTGTTGCGTTCCCCTGTGATGGAGAGGCGCCCAGCGCCGTACACGTCGTTGGGTTTGACATCAATGTCCCCGATGATCTCCCGCATTCCATTGGGGTGCAGGATGATCTGGCTGGGGCCACGGATGGCAAGAACGGTGCCAAACACCAAGGGTTTGTTTTCGAAAATCGCTAACGGGGCTTTCTTTTTGGGCGCCTCAGCAAACACTGAATTTGCAGGGACCATGAACCCAAGCACCAAGCACCACACAAAAAGACGCAAACGGTTCATGCTTTGCCGTTAAATGCTGTATCCCCAAACCTTGGTGTCCAAGGCAAAATGGTCATCCACATAACGCACCAAGATTTCCAAAGATTCCTCAGGAGATAAAGATTCAGTGTCGATGACCAGATCAGGGGATGGGGGGGCCTCGTAGGGGGCGGAAACGCCAGTGAATTCAGGGATTTCTCCGGCGCGGGCTTTTTTGTAAAGGCCCTTGGGGTCCCGCGCTTCACAGGTGGCTAAATCGGCTTTGATGAAAACCTCGTGAAACGGCAGGGACCCTGCAATCTCCCGAACACGGGCCCGATCCGTTAAATAGGGTGCAATAAAGGCGGTAATGACCAGCATGCCAGCCTCGGCAAACAATCGGGATATCTCGGCCACGCGGCGCAGGTTTTCCTGACGATCATCGGGGGAAAAGCCAAGATCCGAAGACAAATGCCGCCGAATGTTATCGCCATCCAGAACATAAACGCGGTAGCCCTTTTGAAACAGTGCCTTTTCCAGGGCCAGAGACAGGGTCGTTTTTCCCGATCCCGAAAGACCCGTAAAAAACAAAATACCCGCGCGGTGGCTGTTTTGGGCTTCGCGGTGGGGCAACTCGACCTTGTGTTCCACAGGGGTCAAATAGGGATTGTGCAGATCATGGCTGCGTTGATTGGGAAAGCCCTCTGTGCTGATGACGCCGCCGCCGGCAATGTCGTACCCATCCACTAGGACAAATCGGCCCATGGTGTCATGGCTGCGGAAATCATCCAAGGCAATTTTGGCGTGGCTGCGGATGATCACATCGGCAATGGCGTGGCGGGGAATCTCTGTGGTGGATTGCTCTGACAGGTTGCCCATGTCCACGACGCGTTCAATGGCCTCAATACGGGCCGGCAGGGCGTGGGTGTGCACTTTCAGTTTGTAACTGCCCCCCACACGGGCCGGTTGATTCGCCAACCAGAACAGACGGGCCCGAAACACATTGGTTTCAAAGGGGGCATGTTCGGGATGGGCGATAACCTGTCCCCGTTCCACAAAAAGCTGCTCGCTCAGGGTTATGGCCACCGACTGGCCTGCTTTGGCGGCCAAGATGGGGGCCTTGGGTTTGGGAAAGGCCTCTATGGATTTAATCTGTGTTGTTTTGCCTGTGGGGCTGATGACAATGGTATCCCCCACCCGCAAACGGCCACTTTCAATGCGTCCCGCAATAATGCGACGGTGATCCAGTTTGTAAACATCCTGAACGGGAAAGCGCAGGGGCAGATTGATCAGGGATTGACGTGCAGAACATGCCAACATGGCCTGAACCACCGTGGGTCCATCGTACCAAGGCATGGATGGGGCGGGATCCTTTAGATTCTCCCCGCTGCGTGCGGATATGGGGATAATGGCCCGCGCCTCCAGATTCAGGGTGGAGAGGTAGGCTCTGTAATCGGCGCACAAACGGTCATACACGGATTCTCTGTAATCCACGATGTCCATTTTGTTTATAATGACAATCAACTGCTTAATGTTCAGCAGTTGGGCCAGGGCGGCGTGGCGTTTGGATTGTTCCTGAATCCCCTCGCTGGCATCAATCAACAACAAAGCTGCATCGGCATTGGCCGCACCGGTAATCATGTTTTTGATAAACTCGCGGTGACCAGGGGCATCAATTATGGTGTGGGTGTCTTCGCCCATTTTCAGGGGGATGTGGGCTGTGTCAATGGTAATACCCTGATCCCGCTCAGCCTTTAAACCGTCCATCACAAAAGCCCATTCAAAGGGCATGCCCCGCCGTTTACACATGGCCTGAATGGCCTCCATCTTGCCGTCTTTTAGGTTGCCGGTTTCATAAATCAAACGGCCCACCAGCGTGGATTTTCCGTGGTCAACGTGACCGATAATGGCAAAATGGGTGTTCATAGCGATAAAAAAGAAAAGAGATGAAGAGATGTTTCCATGACCATCTCTATACCGCAGATTGGCTTTGACGGCAAGAATTTAGGCGATGTCCAGTCCCTCTTTTCCCCCAAAAACTTTGGCCCCCGCGATGGAGAATTTTTCCCCCATATCCGCCAAATACACAGAACCGTTGATGGTGCGTTGAATCAGGACGCTGCGGCCATCTTCGGGATCGGGTTTGCGTTTCACAAAGCCCAGATCCTGGAGCTTATCAATGGCGCGGGTAATGGCGGGTTTGGCAATGCCCAGATGGGAAGAGAGGCTGCGAACCGTGTGGGGACCAAGTTTTAAATAAACGGCCAAAAGTAGGTTGAGTTGGCGAATGGTTAAATCAGGCAAATGGTCCCTAACCAAGCCCCCCATCATATCGTGGCACAATTCCAAAAGCAGTTTTTGATCGGGGGTGGCCATAATGTTGGTTACGTTTCAATCCAAAAGGTTGCAGACACTTCCACGCATGCGCCCTTGGGTAAGGAAGAACAGCCGACAGCCGCTCTGGCATGGCGCCCCACCTCTGGTCCCAAGACCTGAACCATCAGGTCCGAAGCCCCATTGGCCACAGCAGGATGATTGGAAAATTCAGGGCTGGCATTCACAAAAACAGACAGCTGCACGCATCGCAAAAGACGGGACCAGTGACTGTGCAAGGCGCTTTTCACCTGTCCCAGCACGTGCAACCCGCACAGACGGGCTGCGTCATACCCCGCCTGTTCCGATAGAGATGTGCCAAGGCATCCCTGAAGAATCTGGCCATTGTCCGTCAAGGGAAGTTGACCTGAAACGGACAACAGGGGGCCCGCCACAACAAAAGGAACATAGTTCCCCGCCACAGAGGCGGGCTCTGGCAACGTCAAGCCAAGGGATTCAAGGCGTTGAACGATGGGATGAATCATGGGAAAATCCCCCAAAAGGTTTTATAGTTTTGAAAAAACAAGGGAGGCATTGGTTCCCCCAAACCCAAAAGAATTGGAAAGAACATGGGTCAAAACCTTTTCTTGAGCCTGATGGGGGACAAAGTTAAGGTCGCATTCTTCGTCAGGATCGTCAAGATTTAAGGTCGGGGGCATCAGATTGTTGTTTAGGGCCAGAATCGAAAAGACAGCCTCGACAGCGCCCGCGGCGCCCAGCAGGTGACCAATGGCTGATTTTGTCGAAGACATGGCCAATTTATAGGCATGATCCCCAAATAATTTTTTGACTGCACGCACCTCGATGACATCCCCTGCGGGGGTGGACGTGCCGTGGGCATTAACATAATCGATGGCCTCAACAGGAAGCGCGGCTCGTTTTAGGGCCATACGCATGCAGCGATAGGCGCCGTCCCCATCCTCGGCAGGGGCAGTAATGTGATGGGCATCACCAGACAAGCCATAGCCTGTTAATTCGGCATAGATTTTGGCGCCGCGGGCGCGGGCGTGTTCCAGCTCTTCTAAAACCAAAATGCCGGCACCTTCCCCCATAACAAAGCCGTCCCGTCCCCGATCCCAAGGGCGAGAGGCCTTTTCAGGGGTGTCGTTGTAACCGGTGGACAGGGCTTTGGCTGCGGCAAATCCGGCCATACCGATGCGGCAGATGGCGGCCTCTGCACCCCCTGCCACCATGATATCGGCATCCCCCATTTGAATCAACCGCGCGGCATCGCCGATGGCATGGCTGCCCGAGGCACAGGCCGCCACCACCGCAGGGTTTGGACCACGGAAACCGTGTTTAATGGAAATTTGCCCACTGGCCAGATTGATTAAGCTTGAGGGAATAAAAAAAGGACTCACTCTGCGGGGGCCACGCTCTGCCAGCAAAA